>JAYUUX010000660.1:0-7624 GCA_043754645.1 Verrucomicrobiales bacterium
GCATGGCGTTTCGCGTCCTTGGGCCGCGTGTCCAGTGTCCAATAAGGCGTGTAGCGCAGGCGCGGGATACAGCAGAGGAACTGTCCGGTCTCAAGGTTGTTGGCCTTGAGAAAGGCATCGGCGCCCGCGTCGTTGCGTAGGTCGCAGGCGAAGGCGCCGTCGGGGCCGAAGTCGAGGATCGGCGACTTCACGCCCTGCTTCCGGGCAAGTTCCAGCGACACGGAATCGCGGAAGAAGACGAACTTCGCCTGGTCGAGAATGGCGTTGTCGTTTCCGGAAAGGAACGAGCCATGGGTGATGCCGTAGACGCCGAAGGGTTTGCCGGTGTGTTTGACGAACGCCGCCACATCCTTCGCCGCCACGAGCGACGGGCCCGAGCCGTGCAGGAGAAAGTCGGTCCACGCGATCGCCTCGGCGAGATCGGCGTTCGAGGCCTTGCCGTCGGCGTCGATGGAGCCTTTGACGATCTTAAGCTTGGGGAAACGCCGGTGCTCCATCTCGGCCACTTCGTTGGAGAGGTCGCCGGAGGCCCACAACCGCACCTCGGCTTCTGGGATGTGCTTCTCGATCAGCGCCAGCACGCCGGGCGTATGGGCGATGTCGCCGATGTTCACCACCTGCCACGAGGAACGCAGGAGGATGCGCGGGGCGCGGTCGACATCGGCCGCCTGCAGCGATGTGACGAATGCGGCAGCAGCGGCGGAGTGGAGGAATTGGCGGCGGTTCATGGGCCGATTCTGCGCAAACAAGACGTTGTTTCAATCGCCGCTGCCGTGACGCCCGCCCGGCAGGTTGGTGTCCTGCGAGTGCCGAAAGCCGCCTCATCTCTCGCCAGCGCCGGCGGTTGGCGTGTCGCTGAGATCGTGTGTCGGCTGATCGGGGGGAGTCCTCCCGGCATTTTGCCCTGAATCCCCGGTAACCGGCCTTGCAGCCGCGGAGTCGTGTGCAATCATCTCGGGTCGTCACTTTATGCGCAGGTTCCAAGCAATTGATGGGTTCGCAGCCTTCATCGGAGCCAAGACCCGCTTCGCGCTGGCAGCGCTTCTCGTTTTCGCCTGTGGAACCGTCGTGGCGGAGCCGATTCCCGCGCGGCTCGCGCTGGACCAGTATCGCAAGGAGATCGAGCCGCTGCTGAAGGAGTATTGCTACGACTGCCACGGCGACGGCATGGACAAGGGCAAGATCGCCTTGGACAAGTTCGGCTCGGACGCGGACATGCTCGGCAGTCACGACCTTTGGTTGACCGCGTTGAAGAACGTCCGGTCGGGCCTGATGCCCCCTCCCAAGAAGCCGCAGCCTACACCGGCGGAGAAGCTGAAGCTGGAGGCTTGGATCAAGGCGGGCGTGTTCCACGTCGACCCGAAGAATCCCGATCCGGGCAAGGTCACCGTTCGTCGCCTGAACCGCACCGAGTATCGAAATACCATCCGCGACCTGACCGGGGTGGAGTTCGATACCGCGGCCGAGTTTCCGGCGGATGATTCGGGCCATGGCTTCGACAACATGGGAGATGTGCTGACCCTTTCGCCGATGCTTTTGGAGAAGTATCTGGCTGCGGCGCGTTCCATCATCACGCGCGCCATGCCGGCGGTTCCCTACGTCCCGGCGGAACAGATCGTCTCCGGCCGCGAATTCGCCCGGGAAGGCCTCTCCGCCAACGGCAACACGCTCTCGCTTTCCTACTACGAGACGAACTCGGTGACGAACGTGGTCAAGATCTCGAAGCCGGGTCGCTACCAACTCGTGCTGAACCTCTCGGCCAACGAGCGGTTCGTGGACAACCAGTTCGACTACAACAAAGCGCGGCTCGCTTTTCGGGCGGACGGAGATGCCTTGCTCGACAAGGAGTTCACCCGGGAGAACGGGCGCACGTTCAAATTCGAGTTCGATCGAACGTGGAAGGCTGGATCGCATGAACTGGCGTTCTCCGTCGAGCCCCTGACACCCGACCAGAAGCGCATTCGTTCGCTCACGTTCCGGATCGAATCGGTCACCGTGGTGGGTCCGTTGGAGAAGGAGCACTGGGTTCGTCCCGCCGGCTACGCGAAGTTCTTCTCCAAGGAAACACCCGAAGCTCCCGCCGCCAAACGCCAGTCTGCCCGCGAGTTGCTCGCGCCGTTCGCGACCAAGGCCTATCGCCGTCCCGTTGACGAACGGACGCTCGACCGCTTGGCCGCCTTGGCCGAGTCGACCTATCAACAGCCGGGCAAGACCTTCGAAGCGGGCGTCGGCCAGGCCATGGTTGCCGTCTTGGCTTCGCCGCGTTTCCTCTTCCGTGAAGAAGCCGCGGAAGCCCTGCCCAAGGACGGAACCCATCCGCTGGTCGACGAATACGCCCTCGCGTCGCGGCTCTCCTACTTCCTCTGGTCCACCATGCCGGATGCCGAGCTGTTCCGTCTCGCCGGCGAGCGGAAACTGCGTGCGAACCTGACGGCCCAGGTGGATCGAATGATGAAGGATCCGCGCTTCGACGGGTTGATCAAAAACTTCGTCGGCCAATGGCTCCAGGCCCGTGACATCGAAGCCGTCGTGATCGACTCGCGCCAAGTCCTCGCCCGCGAAGCCAAGCCGGATCCGGAGGCCGAGAAACGCCGGGCACGCCTGTTCGAACTCCGTGGTAAACCCGAAGCCGAGCTGACGGCGGATGAGCGCAAGGAAATGGAAAGCCTGCGGTCCGTCTTTACCCGCAGATTTGGCCAGAGCCAGCGCGCCGAGCTGACGGGCGACCTCCGCCGGGCCATGCGTCAGGAAACCGAGCGGACCTTCGCCCATGTCATCCGCGAAAACCGCAGCCTCAAGGAGCTGCTCGACAGCGATTACACCTTCCTCAACGAGCGCCTCGCCAAACACTACGGCCTGACCAATCTCAACGTCATCGGAGACGAGATGCGCCTCGTGAAACTGCCTCCGGACAGTCCGCGCGGTGGACTGCTCACCCAGGGAACGCTCCTGGCAGTGACCTCCAATCCCACGCGCACGTCGCCGGTCAAACGCGGCCTGTTCATCCTCGAAAACCTTCTCGGCACGCCGCCGCCGCCAGCGCCGCCGGACATTCCGCCGCTCGAGGACGCCGCGAAGGCCATCAAGGGTAAGAAGCTTTCCCTTCGCGACACGCTCGCCCTGCACCGCGAGCAGCCGCTTTGCAGCAGTTGCCACAACCGCATGGACCCGCTCGGCCTTGCGTTGGAGAACTTCAACGCGATGGGAATGTGGCGCGACCAGGAGCAGGGGATCCCGATCGATGCGGCTGCCACCCTGATGTCCGGCGAGAAGTTCACCCAGATCGGGGAGTTGAAGAAGATCTTGGCCACCGCGCACGCGGAGGACTTCTACCGCACGGTCACCGAGAAGCTGCTCACGTTCGCCCTGGGGCGCGGGTTGGAGTATCACGATGTCGATTCCGTCGACCGCATCGTGGCCCGCCTCGTCAAGGCCGGCGGCCGTCCCGCCGATCTCTTCTCCAGCATCATCGAATCCGCTCCTTTTCAGAAAACCCGGATCGGCGGAACCGCCAAACCGTCGCCCGCAAACCCGGCCGTCAAGCAACGCGCCGATGCCCGAATCAAGCCATGAAGACTCCCGCCAACCTCCTCGCCGAACGCCGTCTCAGCCTGAGCCGCCGCACCTTCCTACGTGGTCTCGGGACCGCGATCGCGCTTCCCGCCTTTGCCTCGCTCCGGCCGTTCTCCGCGTTGGGCGCGACCAGTCCCGGCGTCACCGCTTCGGGCGCGCCTTTGCGGACGGCCTTCGTGTTCTTCCCCAATGGCGCGATCCCTTCCGCCTGGTGGCCGAAGGGCGAGGGCAGGGAGTTCGAGCTGGGCGCCACGCTCAAGCCGCTCGAAGCGCACCGTAAACATCTCCAGATCCTCGGCGGCCTCGACCACCGCGCGGCGGAAGGCGGCCCTGACGGCGGCGGCGACCACGCTCGTGGCAACGGCGTTTTCCTCACCGGCGTGCGCCTCAAGAAGAGCGCCACCGACCTGCGGGCCGGCGTCTCCATCGACCAGGCCATCGCCCGCGAAGTCGGCCATCTCACCCGCTTCGCCTCGCTCGAACTGACCTGCGACGCCGGCCGTTATTCCGGCGCGTGCGATTCCGGATACGCCTGCGCCTATCAGCACAATCTTTCGTGGAGTTCCCCATCCACTCCCGTCGCGGCCGAAGTCAATCCGCGCCTGGTCTTCGAACGGCTCTTCGGCGGCGGCGCCGCCGGCGACCGGGCCGCGAGTCTCCAGCTCCGCCGGCAGGAACAGCGCTCCGTCCTGGACTTTGTGCTGGAAGACGCCCGCGGGATGGAACGCCGCCTCGATGCCGGTGACCGCGGCAAGCTCGACCAATATCTGACCGGCATCCGCGAGATCGAGGTCCGCATCCAGAAGGCCGAGAAATTCGGTGCGGCCAAGGATCCTGGCATCGACACGCCGGCAGGAATCCCGACCGACTACGGCCAGCACATCCAGCTCATGTATGAGATGATGGTGCTCGCCTTCCAGACCGACTCCACCCGCGTGGCCACGATGCTTCTCGCGCACGACGGCAGCAACCGCTCCTTCGCCGACCTGGGAGTTCCCGAGGGCCACCACGACCTCTCGCACCACCAGAACGACGCGGCAAAGATCCAGAAGATCGCTTCCATCGATCAATGGTATGTGAAGCAGTTCGCCAAGTTCCTGGAGAAGCTGGACGCGACCAAGGACGTCGACGGCCAGTCGCTCCTGCACAACTCGATGATCGTCTATGGCGGCGGCAACGCGGACGCAAACCGGCACACGCATACGAATCTCCCCATCGTCCTCGCCGGCGGCGGCGGCGGCACTCTGACCTCGGGCCGCCATGTCAACCACGGCTCCAAGCCGACCTCGAACCTCTTCCTCAGCCTCGCCGACCGCATGGGAGCGAAGAGCCTCGAACGCTTCGGCGATTCGACGGGACGACTCACCGACGTCTGACCCGGTGAAAAGAGGGTATTCTGAAGCGGGTCACCCCACCTACGCCGGGCGGCCCCGCCTTCAACATGGGCAACCGCGGCAAGCTCGTGACGCTCCGTGTTACTACCCGGAAGCCAATGGAATAATTGAACCGCTGCGCCTACGGAGCGAGCCGCACTCGGTAGGCGCGGTTGGTGAACCGCCCCGCAGAGTCATCAGTAAACATGAACGGGGTGGCGGGCGACAAGTTCGTCGAGACGTCAGTCCACAAAACCAGGTTCGTGCTGGCCATGATGACGTAGTCAGGTTCCCACGGACCGCTGACTTGGAATTGGAACTGGCCGTTCGAGTAGCTGACCGGCGTTAGCACCACCGGCGCGATCGCGTTGATGATCACAGTGAACGACTTCACATCATTCGACACCGGTGCTCCGTTATCCTGCACGCGCACTTGAATTACGTTCGTGGCTCCGGCCAACGTGACTCCGGGTCGCCAGGAGAAAACCCCGCTCGTGGAGTTGATGTTTGCACCGGAGGGCGGACTGACCAGCGAGTAGCTCAGGGTGTTCGTCGGAAGATCCGCGTCCGTGGCCGTTGCGGTGAAGCCGATCGCCTGGCCCGGATTTACGGTTCGGTTGATCAGTGTTCCCAACACCGGAGCGACGTTCACTTCGTTGACCACGATCTCGACGCTGCTGGTTACGCTCAACGACGTGGCGTTGACCGCAATCGGGTTCGTGTCGGTGACGCTGAAGGTCACGGTGTTCGTGCTCGGTCCCTGATGCTCGGCCGGAGTCCAGTTGATCACGCCCGTTGGCGAAACGGTCAGGCCGACGGGGCCGGACACGCGGGCGAAGGTAAGCGGGTTCACCGGTTGGTCCGCGTCGGTCGCGGACACCGTGGCGGTGAACGGAACCAGTTCGTTGATATTCGGGTTTGCGAACGGCGTGATCACGGGCGCGGCGTTCACTTCGTTGACCACGATCTGGAAGCTGCTGGTGACGCTCAACGAGGTCGCATTGACGGAGATCGGGTTCGTGTCGGTGACGCTGAGAGTGACAGTGTTCGTGCCCGGCCCCTGATCCTCGGCCGGAGTCCAGTTGACGAGACCAACGGATGAAACGGTCAGACCAGCCGGTCCGCTCACCAGCGCGAAGGTCAGGGCATTGGTCGGGTTGTCCGAATCACTGGCGGTGGCGCTGGCCGTGAACGCCACCAACTCGTTGGCGTTGGTGGCCACCGGCAACGTGAGCACAGGTGGCGTGTTCACTTCGCGAACGACCAGTTCGAAGCTGCCAGTGACGCTCAACGAGGTCGCATTGATCGCTGGCGGATTGGTGTCCGTGACGCTGATGACCACGGTGTTGGTGCTTGGACCCTGGGTTTCGCCCGGCGTCCAGGCGATGAACCCAGCCGCGGAAACCGTCAACCCAGCCGGTCCCGAGACCAGCGCGAACCGGAGCGGGTTGACCGGCAGGTCCGCATCCGTTGCGGTGGCGTTCGCGCCGAACGCCACCAGTTCGTTGATCGTCTGGTTGGCGGGCAGGGTCAGCACCGGCGGGACGTTCACCTCGTTGACCACCACGGTGAAGGTGTTGGTCACGGTGAAACTCTGCGTGTTCACGGCCAAAATGTTCGTATCCGTCACCACGGTGGTGAAAGTGTTCGTGCCCGGCCCTTGCGCCTCTGTCGGCGTCCAGGTGATCACACCATTCGTGTCAATCGTCGCCCCTGGGGGCGACGCGATCAGCGCGTAGGTCAAGGTATTCACCGGAATATCGATGTCCGTGGCCGAGTTCGTCAGCGTCAGCGTCGTCAGTTCGTTGACGTTGGTATTCGCGAGCGGCGACAGCACCGGCGGGACGTTGATTTCATTCACCGTCACCGAGAAACTGGTCGTGTGGCCGAGCGCGGGTGTGCCATTGTCGGTGACGCGCACGGTCACGTTGTAATTGCCCGGACCCTGCGCCTCGGTCGACGTCCAGGTGATCTGGCCGGAGGAGGGGTTGATCGTCATGCCCAGCGGTGCGGTGTTGAGGGAGTAAGTCATTGTCTGCGCGGGCAAGTCCTGATCGGTCGCACTGGCCGTGACACTGAGCTGGACCAGTTCGTTTACCGTCTGATTGACGATGGCGGCCAGCGTGGGGGCCGTGTTGAGCACGACGATTTGCGCGCTGGTCGCGCCGTAATCCACGCGGTAGGCGATGCGCTCCGGCAGCGGGTTGGAGAGCGTGGTGAAGGTGCCCGTGCGCGAGGGGTATGTCAGCACGGTGAACGCATCATCCTTCTTCGGAAAGAACCCGTTGATCAATCCGGCGCGAATGGTTCCGTTGAAACTCACCGGGCTGGAGATCACGAGCCGGTCATAATGTGTGCCCGCCGTGAATCCGGCTATCTCCACGTCGAAAAGTGCGCTGGGATTCCATGGCAAGTTGCCGCTGACCGACAGGATACCCGGCGACGCACCGGGTGCGACCGTGCCATCGTTGACGACGGTGGCACTGGCAAAATCGAAGGTGCCGGTGCCGCCGAGCACGCCGGAGGCGGTGTTGAGCAGTGTGCCGTTCAGGTTCAAGGTTACCCCAGCCGAGACGAGCAGGGTGCCCCGGTTGTCGAGGTTGGAGTTGAGGTTGCGGGGGCCGCCGGCGCCTTCGACGGCGCGGATGACGCCGCCCACCGCGTTGGTCAGCGTGCCG
>JAYUUX010000661.1:0-1754 GCA_043754645.1 Verrucomicrobiales bacterium
GCCCTCTTTCTCCTTACCTTTACGGCATTCTCCAGTTCCTTTCCGGCCGGCGGAAACACCAACCCGGAGGTTGCGGGTAAACTCGTGGAGCCGGGCGTCTGGCTCGTCGGACACATCGCGCATCCGCGCATCACCGAAAGTTCCGGCGTGGTGGCGAGCCGGCAATTCACCAATGTTCTCTGGACCCACACGGATGGCGGCGGCGCCAGGAAGCACGTTCTTTACGCCCTGACCCGGGAAGGCCAATCGCTGGGGGAATACACCGTGGCCGACGTTCTCTTGATCGATTGGGAGGACATCGCCACGGATGAACACAAGCAGCTTTTCATCGGTGATATTGGCAATAACGACGCCAAACGATCCGAACTCGCCGTCTACCAGGTGGACGAACCCGATCCAAAATCAAACCTTCGGGTGGTTCAGCCCAAGAAAAGCTGGCGGCTTCGTTTCCCGGGCGAGCCCTTCGACTGCGAAAGCCTCTTCGTCTGGCAAGGCCACGGTTACGTGGTGTCCAAGGTATTCAAAGATGCGCGCGCCGAGATCTTTCGTTTCCCGCTGACGGACACAAAGGAACCGGTGACACTGCAATGGGTGGCGTCGACCCGGATTCAATCGCCGGTCACGGGAGCGGATATTTCGCCGAACGGCAAGTTGCTGGGGTTGGTGGCGAAATCCGGCGCTTTCGTTTATCAAATCGATGGGGATTTAACCCGGGTGGGCAAAGGCAAGCCCTATCAAGTCAAGTTCCGCGACAAGAACGTGGAGGCCTGCACCTTCGTCCCGGAAGGTCTGCTGGCGACCGCGGAGTCGCGGGAGATTTACCTCTTCACCGACAGTCCCTTCCTCTGGAAATGATGAACCGGAATGGAAGGACGCGGTTCAACGAAAAAATCTAAAATGCTTCGACTGAAACAATCCCAATGGATCGTGGCGGGCGCGATGATGCTCGCCGGGGGACATTCGGCCCCGGCTGAAAACTGGCCTTCCTGGCGGGGACCGAGGCTCGATGGGACCAGCCTGGAACGGAACATCCCTCTTCATTGGAGTTCCACGAGCAACATCGTCTGGAAGACGGCGCTGCCCGGGGCGGGTCATGCCTCTCCGATCGTTTGGGAGGATCGAGTGTTCACGGTGGCCGCGGTTCGCCAGGATGAATCGCGCCAACTCCTCTGCCTGGATCGAAAGACCGGCCGGTTGCTCTGGCAACAAACGGTCATCAAGTCTCCCTTGGAACGAAAACATTCGCTCAACAGCCACGCCTCCAGCACGCCCGCCACGGATGGAGAGTTGGTCTACGTCGCGTTCCTCGACGGCGCCGAGATGACGGTGGCGGCCTATGACTTTGAGGGTAAGAGACAATGGCTGGTGCGGCCCGGCCGGTTCTCCAGCATGCACGGCTTTTGCAGTTCGCCCATTCTCTTTAAAGACAAGGTGATCGTGAACGGCGATCATGATGGTGATTCGTATATCGTGGCGCTGAACCGGCGCGATGGGAAAACCGTTTGGAAAATCCCGCGGGAGAACAAAACCCGGAGTTACTGCGTTCCGTTGATTCGCGAACTGGCCGGCCGCAGCCAGATGATCCTTTCCGGCGACAAATCCGTGGCGAGCTACGATCCCAACGATGGCTCGCGGCATTGGATGATCGACGGTCCGACCGAGCAATTCGTCGCATCGGTCGTCTACAATCCAGGAGCGGACCTCCTTTTTGTCACCGGCGGATACCCCGATCATCACATCCTCGCCATCAAGCC
>JAYUUX010000662.1:0-9660 GCA_043754645.1 Verrucomicrobiales bacterium
CCGGCGACATCGGGGTAGACCACGCGCCCGCGGGTTCCAAGCCGCGCCGGACGTTTCCCGCGCAACACGTTTCGCCTTCGACGCAGACCGCCCGCTGGACGAGCGACTGGCAAAGCAGTGGCAGGCTCGGTGACGTGGAAGCGGGTCAAACAGAAATACCCGGAGCGCGGCGCGCTCCGGGTGGATGGGAACGAGGCGTGGCCTGTCTAGGCGGCTTGGACCTTGCGGCTTCGGCGAAAGATTCCGAGGCCGATCAATCCGAGGAACGCGGCGGCGCTCACCGAAGTGGATACTTCCGGCACCGCCGCCTGGTCCGGCGCGGCGGTCACGGAGATTTCAACGAAGTTGTAGCCCTGCCTGGTGAAGTCGGCATTGGCGAACCTCGCATCGGACAGGATAGCTCCACCGGCATTGAAGCCGGGGTGCAACCCAATGACCCCGGCTTCCACGATTCCCGTATCCGGCATCATCTGCCCGAAGAAGGCGGTGTTCATGGGGATTTCGTCGTTCCTTTCGGTGCCGGCATCCCGGGCCATGCTGCCCCGGACGGTGAAGTTCGCCCCGAGAAAATTCCCGGAACCGTCGAAGATCGAAAACTGCATCGGATTCGCGTTGGCGATGAACGCGTCGTTGCTGGGAATCACCATCGAGGCGTAGCTGAAGTAGCGGCTGGTGGCCGCCATCGGATCCAGGGTGAAACGCATGCTGGCCGTTTCCCCTGGGGCGAACGGAGGGATCGGACCGCTGCTGAGGATCGTCCCGTCGATGGACCCGAAGCCGCTCATCCCGAACGCCCCGCTTAAAGGCCCCGTGGTTCCATCTTCCGCGATCCGCTCGAGGGCGGGACTGGCCGCGGCGCCGTCGTTGAAGAGGTCGAACGCCCCGTTGTGGAATCCCACCCATACCGGGGTCAGGAACGTGCCCTTGTCCGGGGCGACATTTTTGATGGTGACGATCACGTCGAACGCCGAAGCAGACGTGGCCATGGACGCGGCGAAGAGCCCCGCCAGGAGCACAGAGTGTCCGCGTTGTGGAGGTTTTGGTGTTTTCATTGGGAGGAAGAGGAGCGCCCCGCCGTCGGCCAAGCGACGTCGGCGCCGGAGACGACGCGATGACAACGGGCATGGACCGACGCAGACCGGACGACCTTCGCGGGTCAGAGCGCAGGGCTCCGGATTCTATTCCCGGATTCCTCCATGGCACCCGGGGACAGGTGTCGAAATGGATTCCAGCAACTGCCACGTGAGCCACGCCTCCGTGTCCGGTCGAATGGATTACAGCTCGTGGCCGGATCCGAATCCCGGAACGCAGCTCGCCGGTAAACCCAACAACGGAGGCGGCATGTCGCAATTTTCCTATGTGGCCATCAACTCGCGCGGCCTCGAATCCCGCGGCTCGATGGACGTGTCCGACCAGCCGGAGGCGCTCCGGCGCATCAAGGAGATGGGGTTGCACCCCATCCGCTTGATCGTCGACAAGACGCCGAGCAAACCACGCGCTTCATCGCCATCCCGCTCCAAAGGCTGGCGGCGTTGGATGGATCTCTCACTCCCGGGACTCGGCAGCGGCATCAAGACTTCCGAGCTCGCGACCTTCACGCGGAACCTCGCGACCTTGATCGAAGCCGGCCTTCCCCTGCTCCGCGGTCTGCGGCTGCTAAACGAGCAGGAGGAGAACCGCCGGATGAAAACCATCATCGCGGAACTCGCGCACCAGATTGAATGCGGCAGCACCTTCGCCGAGGCGTTGTCGGTCCGGCCCGAGGTGTTCAACAGGCTTTATCTGAACATGGTGAAGGCAGGTGAACTCGCCGGGGCGCTCGAGGTGACACTGCGGCGGTTGGCGGAGTTCATGGAGAAGGCGGAGAAGATCAAGGGGAAGGTCACCGCCGCGTTGTTCTATCCCGCGGCAGTCATGTTCGTCGCGGCCGCCGTGGTCGGCGTGTTGCTCGTGTTCGTCCTCCCGCAGTTCAAGAAAGTCTTCGAAGGAATGGGCGGAATGGCCATGCCCGCCTTCACCGAACTGGTCTTCGGCCTCAGCGACGCGATCAAGAACCACCTCCCGGCCATCGCCCTCGGCGCGGCGGCGGCGGTCGTGCTGTTCCGGCTGGTCGTGAGCACCCGCATCGGGCGGTGGACGTTGGATCGCTGCAAGCTGAGCCTGCCCGGGCTGGGCCCCGTCATGCGCAAGGCGACGATCTCCCGTTTTGCCCGGACTTTCGGAACGCTGGTGAGCAGCGGCGTCCCGATTCTCCAGACGCTGACGATCCTCCGCGAAACCTCCGGCAACGTGGTCATGGCCGACCTCGTCGAGTCCGTTCATCAACGGGTCAAGGAAGGCGAATCCATCGCGCCGGTGCTG
The DNA here is from genome assembly GCA_043754645.1 of Verrucomicrobiales bacterium. Lineage (GTDB taxonomy): Bacteria > Verrucomicrobiota > Verrucomicrobiia > Limisphaerales > CANJSG01 > CANJSG01. The sequence continues at coordinate 2,362 of JAYUUX010000662.1, forward strand.
AAGGCGTCGCCGATTTTTCCCGCGATGATCGCCGGCATGGTGGACGTCGGCGAACAGACGGGCGCGCTGCCGGAGATGCTGATGAAGATCGCGGACAACTGCGACGAACAGGTGGACAACGCGACCAGCGCCATGACCTCGCTGCTTGAGCCGGTGCTGCTCATCTTTCTCGCCGTGATCGTTGGAAGCATCGTGGTCGCAATGTTCCTGCCGCTGATCGCCATGATGAGCGGCGGCTTCGATCGGGACCCCGCGACGGACAACTAGCCGAGACCTACTTGAGCCGCCGCTGCAAAGCCGCGAGCGAGTCCTGGAGCGAATCCACCTGCCGACGGAGAGCCACCACGTCGTCGCCGACCGACGCCGCGCCAGTCGCCTCGACGTGGCGTTTCCGGGTCTCGTCTTCCATGTCCTGCCGGGCCTCTTCCATGCCGCTGACGATCACGCCGATCAGCAGGTTGAGGACGATCATGGTGCCAAGGAGGATGAACGAGACGAAGTAGGCCACCGTGACCGGCGCCGCGCCCCTCGCCTCGATCTGCGCGCGCATGATGTCCGCCCAGCCTTCCAGCGTGACGACCTGGAACAACGTCAGGCCCGCCGCTCCGAGCGAACCGAAGTGTTCCGGGTCGGTCTTGCCGAACAACGACACGCCGAGCACCGCGTAGACGTAGAACAGGACGCTGAGCAGCAGCGCCACATAGCTCATGGATGGAATGCTCTTCAGGAGGGCACCGACCAGGATCTGGAGGCGCGGCACGGCCGTGATGAGGCGGAGCACCCGGAGCACCCGCGCGAGGCGGAGCACGGCGGCGAACTCCGCCTCGAACGGAAGCAGGCAGACCAGCACCACCAAGAAGTCGAAGACGTTCCACGGATCGAGGAAGAACCGCCATGGCCGCGAGCCGTGGGCTCCGAGACGGAGGACCAGTTCACCGACGAACAGCCACAGCACCACCCGGTCGACCAAATGGAGCAATCCCCCGATCCGTTCCATCACGGCGGGGCTAGTTTCCAGTCCGACGAGCACGCCGGCCAAAAGGATCAGGCCAAGGATGAACCGCTGGAATACGGCCGCCTCGGTCACCCGTTTGCAAAAACTCTGCATGGCGACAACAGGTGCGCTTTCCCGCCCTTCCGTCAAGGGGCGCCCTCTCACGCCTTCAGCCACTTCCCGATCATCATTGCCGCCACATCGTCGCAGGCTTTCGTGGCTTCGGCGCCGGCGACATTGGTCCCGATGACCACGGAGAAGTCCCGCTCGGGCGCGAGCCACATCACGACGAACCACATGGTGTTCGATCCATTGTGCGTGAGCGCCTTCCCGCCCGCCCAACCGCGCGCCAAGCTGCTCCAACCGCACGCGTAGTCCTGTCCCTCGGGCGGCGTATGAAGCCGGCGGAATGTCTCCGGCTTGAGCAGCGCCTTTTCGCCGACGCCGCGCCGCAGATGCAGACGGGCATAGCGCGACAGGTCCTCCAGCGAGCAATGCACGGTGCCGCCCGGGCCAATGGCCGGAGGATTGTCCGATTGCGCGGGCTGGTTCTTGCCGCCCCGCGGGGTGTGCCCCCACGGTTCGTCCACTTTGCCAATGGCGCCGGGCACTCCGAAACCAGCCGTCCCCATCTCCAGCGGCTTAAAAAGCTTCTCCGCCATCAACGTTTCCCAAGCCATGCCCGTCACCTTCTCCATCATCGCCCCGGCTACGGCGAAGCCCTGATTCGAATAGGTGAACTTCGTGCCCGGCTTGGCTATGGGCTCCTTCGCCAACACCGCAGCGATAAACTCGCGGCGCTGCGCGGTCGGCGTGCCGACCTTCTCCCACGCGCGTTTCCAAGCCGCTGGCAACGCCGCCGTCGGCAACCCTCCCCGGTTCTGCAGCAGCATCTCCAACGTCGCCGACTCGAAGTCCGGATGGATCTTCCCCTTCAAGTCAGGCAATGCCTGCACGATCGTCGTGTCCCAGCGGATTTTCCCTTCCTCGATCAACATCGCCGCGAGCGTCGCGGTCATCGATTTGGTGCAGGACCCGATGTGGAATCGGTCGCCGATCGTCACGGGAGCAGGGTTCCCTTCCTTGCGCACACCGACCGCCGCCTGGTCACAGACCGTGCCGCCTTTCGACACCACCACGGCAAGCGCCGGCAGCTTCGCCTTTGCGCGCAATGCCTCCAGACGGTCGACGGTGTTCTCCGCCGAATCGGCCCCCTTCAACAGCGATGGAAGGAGCAGCGGCGCGGTCAGGAGGATGATGGACGCTTCGCGGCGGTTCATTGAACGGTGAGGCTAGGCGGCCGGGCATTGCCGTCGAGTCCGGTTATGTTTCGCGTTGTCGTCGACGCCCGGGTCGGCCAGCGTTTCCGCACATGAAGCATCCGCTCGCCGCACTCGCAGCCGTCGTTGCCCTGTCCGCAGGCCTGTTCCTAAACGCCGCCGACGCCCCTGAAACCAACACGTTGACCGCCTCGGAGAAGGCCGCCGGTTGGAAGCTGCTCTTCGACGGCAAGTCACTTGGCGGCTGGCACAACTTCAAAAAGGAAGGCGTCCGCAAAGGCTGGCAGGTCAAAGATGGCACCCTCGCCTGCGTCGACCCGAAAGATGCCGGAGACATCGTCACCTCCGAAGACTTCACCTGGTTCGAACTCCAGCTCGAATACAACATCTCGGAAGGCGGCAACAGCGGCATCATGTATCACGTGACCGTCGACGGCGGATCCGCCTGGGCCACCGGACCCGAGATCCAGCTGCAGGACAACGCCAAGGCCAAGGACCCCCAGCTATGCGGCTGGCTCTACGCCCTCTACCAGCCGCCGCTCGACACGAAGACCGGCAAGCCGCTCGACGCCACCAAGCCCGCCGGAGAGTGGAACCACGTCCGCGTGCTCATCAGCCCAGACAAGTGCGAGCACGTCGTCAATGGAGTGAAGTATTTCGACTACGTCCTCGGCAGCCAAGACTTCAACGCCCGCGTGGCCAAGAGCAAGTTCGCCAAGATGCCCAAGTTCGCGAAGACCGGCCACGGCGCCATCGCGCTCCAAGGCGACCACGGCCAAGTCTCTTTCCGCAACATCAAGATCCGCCCGATCGAAGCGAAGAAGTAACGACCTTGCGGTCGGAGCGCGTCGACTCGCCAAGAATTCAGCCGGTAGGGCGAAGGTTCCCGCCGAGCCTTTGTAGGCCGCGCGTCCTCGCGCGGCCAGGAGGTGCTCATGGGCAAAGGGCGCGAAGAAACACCCACTGGCCGGGCAGGGATGCCCGGCCTACGGAACTGGTGGGGCGAAGGCTCCCGCCGAGCCGCCGCTGCGCTTCCTAAAGTCCTCCCGCCCACAGCGGCCATGCCAGTCGGCCCTCGATCGCTTCGAACTTCCCGCGAGAAGCCTTCCCGTTGGCTGAAGACCACAAGGCGGCTCGGCGGGAGCCTTCGCCCTACCTCCCTCGGCTTCGACCGGCTTGCCCTGGTGGTCCATTCGTCGGGACGGATGCAGTCAGCCCAACCATGCCTTGACGCCATCGGACCGTCCCTGAAGCTCCGTCCCATGCTCCGCCTTCTTCTCACACTGCTGGTCGCATCGTTTTCGTTGCACGCGGCCGAGGTCAAACCCCTCCGCGCCCTCATGATCGCCGGCGGTTGCTGCCACGACTACGGCGCGCAGAAGAAGATCATCAGCGAGGGCATCTCCGCCCGCGCCAACGTCGTCTGGACCATCCACCACGAACCCGGCGACGCCCGCACCAACGAAGTCGCGCTCTACACCAAGCCCAATTGGGCCGCCGGCTACGACGTCGTCGTCCACAACGAATGCTTCGGCTACGTGACCAATGTCGCCTTCATCGAGGGCATTGCCGCCGCGCACAAGGCTGGCGTTCCCGCCGTGCTGCTCCATTGCTCCACCCACAGCTACCGCATGGCTCCCACGGACGCCTGGCGCGAAGTCGTCGGCCAGAAATCCATGAGCCACGAGAAGGGCCGCGACCTGGAGATCAAGAACCTCAAGCCCGAGCATCCCGTGATGAAGGGCTTTCCCATGCTGTGGCTGAACAAGAACGACGAGCTCTACAAGAACGAGAAGCTCTGGCCCGACTTCGTCCCCTTGGCGGAATCCTACGGCGTCGAGACCAAGAAGACCCACGCCGTCGTCTGGCTGAACAAGGTGGGCAAAGGCCGCGTCTTCGGCACCACCCTTGGCCACAGCAACGCGACCATGTCCGACCCCGTCTACCTCGACCTCGTGACCCGCGGCCTACTCTGGGCGTGCGACAAGCTCGACGAAAACGGCAAGCCGAAGAAGGGCTATGCCGCAGCGCCCAGATAAGTGATCGCGTCCCTACTGTGTCCGTCACCGGTATTTGAAGCCGGTCAGATCTTGGAGTTCCTTTCGGCCAAACCCGCCTACCGCTCTTTCCACGGCTCGCAACCTGGGATCGCCAGGGGGGAGCGGTTCGTATTGGTTCGTCAGATACCCGAGGAATACCGGTCTCATCGAGACGACGAACTCGCGCTCTTCCTTGGTCCACGTCAAGTCGGCAGCTGGAGTCTGACGTAGGAGTGCCGACAGAGGATGGGCGGGGATGAGTTCCGTGATGTATCCCGCCGCCGTGCCGGCAGCGGCCATTGAGATGTCGAAATTCGCGTTTGTCAGCTCACGGCGCAGCAACGTCAGAGCCCGGACTGGCTCCGCTTTGTAGAATCTCACCATGTGCAACAGAGTCCCGCGATGCCCTTCGAACTCGTTCGGATTCCGCTCGTATGTTTCCAACGCGCGTAATCCGAGCAGAGAACTGTGGTTTCCTGGAGAATAGGCCGCCTTCATCGCCAGATACCGAACCGCTTCGCTTGGCGAGCTCGATGCAATCAGCCAAGCAGGCAGAGCGTCCGGCCCGACGGACGCCATAATCCGGGTCGCCTCCCACACTTCCGACGCGAAACGGTTGCCGTCCGTTCTATTTGTTTCCGCGATCAACACGCATAGCAATGGAACCATCGGCGCTGCGTTGGTTCCCATCCTCTGAATCAGCTCCGAGGCGAGCACTTGCACATCGTTCGTCGTGAGCGGCCGCCTGATGGGCGCATCATGTTTCTTCTCCATCGAATTCCGCCAAGCGGTGATCTCCCAGGGCTGTGGCGGATTGGTCAACAGTCCCGAAAGAAAGGGCAGCTCCGACACATCCAGCAGCGGCAAGGGGATCGGCGGCATCTGGGTGATGATGACGCTGACGGGATACGGGTTGGTCTTGGGCGGAGGCGCCGGGGGATTTTCGCCCACCTGACCAAGCTGTTTATCTAGGAGCAGGTTCACGCCCGCCAAGACGAACGAAGCCAAAACCAATACGCCAAACACCCAGATCGCTGCCGCACGGAATCCTCTGGACCGGTTTTCACTCATGGAAGACCTAACGTTTGCCGGATCTTACAACGACAAAACCGTAGCTGAGAAGGAACCTTTCGCATCTCCGGTGCTCTCGGAATCTTCAGGGTCAGCTCTTCAACTCAAAGCGCAGGCGCCTTGGGTTTGATCGGCGCGGCGAAGGTTTGGACGCCTTTCACTTTGGCGGAGCGTTTGAACACCTTGTCGCCGCTGGTCGCGTAGAGGGTCTTCCCATCGGGACCTCCGAAAGCGACGTTCGATATCCAGCCTTTCTGCGGCTTCTCCAAGATGCCGTTCACGCGCCCGGCCTGGTCGCAGAATTGGATGCCCATCTCCGTCGTCACATAGAGGCGTCCGTCCGCGTCGACGCACATGCCATCGGCGCCGGATTGGTTGGAGCCGTCGACGAGGTGCAGGTGGTAGTAGCGCTGCTTGGAGGCGAGCGTCCCGTCGGCCGCGATCTGGTAGCTGAAGACGAACTGGCCCCTCATGTCGGCCACGTAGAGCAGGCTCTGGTCTGGCGAGAGACAGACGCCGTTGGGGAACGTGAGCCCCTTGTCGACGACCTGCTTCGAGCCGTCCTTGCGGATGAGCCAGACCTGTTTGTTGTTCGGGTCGGTTACGTAGATGCGGCCGTCACGAGTGATGGCGATGTCGTTGGACTCGAGCCCGTCGGCGACCACGCTGGCCTTGCCGGAGTCATCGTAGGCGACGATCTGCTTCTTGCCGCTGGCGCAGGCATGGAGACGGCCATCGGGACCGAACTTGAGGCCGTTGGCGTTGCCGGTGTCTTCCGCGAACAGGGTGACTTTGCCGTCCAGCCCGACCTTGTGGATGCGGCTGTTGGGGATGTCGGTGAAGAAGAGTTCGCCCTTGGCATTGGCCGTGGGCCCTTCGGTGAATCTGTGCCCGGAGCTGACGAGTTCCCAGCCGCCATCGACGACGGTGGTGGTGAGGACCTTCGACTTGCCCTCGGGGTTGGCCTTAATGGGCGCCGGATAATCGCGCCAGAGCCAGCGGAGTCCGTCGGGGAAGACGGCGGTGGCCTGTTTGCCATTGTGCCCGCCGTCGCCCCAGACGTGGGTCACGTCGTAGCCGCCGAAGACAAAGGCGCGTTGCATCTCCTGGTTGGCCATCCACCAGTCGCCTCCGTAGATGTTCAGGTCGTTGGAACCGTCCTGGAGGAAAATCCGGATGGGCTTCGGTTCCACTTTCCGCAGGAGCACGCGGTAGTCGTCGCCGCCGCGCAGGCCCACGTAGGTGCCGATGCTGCTGAAGACGCGGCTGAAGCGGTCGGGCCTTTCCCATGCGGCGGTGAAGGCCGCGATGGCGCCGCTGCTCGCGCCGCCGATGGAACCGTCGACGGCGTTGGTCGAGAGCTTAAAGCCGTGCTTCGTCTCGATGGCGGGGAAGAATTCGTCGATGAGGAAGCGTGCGTAGTTGTCGCCGAGGCCGTCGTATTCGTAGCTGCGGTTGAAGCGGTCGAGCGAGTTCGTCGAAAGCGCCTTCACCCGGCTGTGCCCGATGAAGATGCCGACGAGCGCGGGGATCTGTTTCTTGGCGATGAGATTGTCGAAGACGGTGGTGGCGTTGTAGCCGCCGTTGTCCTGGAGGACCATGAACGGCGCCGGCTTGGAGCGGTCGAGCTGGGACGGGATGTAGACCGTGTAGTCGCGGTAGCCGCCGGGGAAGACGGACTTCTCGCCGGAAGTGTAGTTGCTCTTGATGACCTCGCCCTTGGGCACACCGGCCTGCGCTTTCGAGTCTTCGGTCAACGGATACTCCGTCTCGGCGGCGGTCAGCACGGACGGCAGACCAGCAAGCAGGCACAGGGCGACGGAGATCGAGCGCATGGGGATCATGGAGGGGATTGTTGGAGGCCACCAAGGGCGCCTGTCAAAAGGGATTCCGTGGCTCTGACTCGAATCCGTGT
>JAYUUX010000663.1:0-1759 GCA_043754645.1 Verrucomicrobiales bacterium
GGGACCGGCTTGTCAGAAGTTTGCCACAGGGCGGCTCGGCGGGAGCCTTCGCCCTGCCATGGCCGGCCTACAGCGTCCGTTTTGGAGGACTCCTCAATCCTTCTTCGGCGCCTCGTCGGAATCGGTCCATTGCTCGGCGAGCGCGTCCAACTCGTCGAACTCGATGAGCAGCTTGACGGCTTCCGAGGCCTCGAGCGGGAGCATCTTGCCGTCCTTCCGGCTGAACTGCATTCCAGGGGCGATGATGGTCACGCCGGTTTCGCCTATCACCTTGAGCGGAACGGCCGAACCTTTCTCCGTCACATGGGTTCCATCGGCCGTGACGATATACCGGCCACGTCCGCCACCTCCCTCCACCACGGACCGGCCCGCCGCGTTCCTGATTTCGAGCGTGCTCCCGCTCACCAGCGAACGGACGGCGATGAAGATGCGGCCATTTTTAAGGGCCAGCAGAGTGTCCATCACGGGCACGCCGTCCTTCAAGCGGCGCTCCATCTTCTCAAGCCTGACTTCCGTGCCGGGCTGGAGGCGCACCTTGGTCCCTACACGACGGAAGAAGAGGTCGATGCGTGAATCCTCCTCCGTCCGGAGGACCATTCCCTGGGTGAGGATGAGCCAATCGTTTGTTTTCGAGGGACTATTGGCGCGCCCCGAAGCCGGCCTCATCACAAACACGTCCTTTGCTTCAAGGCGGACGAAGTTGGTGCCGTCCACCGAATAGCTGCACTTCCCCTGCAGCGACATCACGAGGGCGTTGGGCGTCTCGGTTTCCGGTGCGATCTGGACGGCCAGGCCAAGGCCGGACGGGCGTTTGACATCCTCGATCTGGACGGCGGCACGAACGTCAAGCGGCAGTGCGACAAGCCCGGCTGCGGCCAGTGAAAGTGTCAGCAGGCGTTCCATAGATTCTCTCGTTCCAGTTTTCATGGCTTCGAGAGTGCGGTCTGGAGCCAGCGGTTTTCCATGGGGTGAAACCCTGCTTCGGAATGGATGGAGCAAAGCCAGTTCCAAAGGAGCGATGCGGCTGAAGGTAGGACGGGCTTCCAGCCTGCCCCGTTCTGACAGGGGTTTCCGCATCGTCGATCATCCGGATACGCCCGCACCGTTTGGCTCCATGTCGGGAGCGCCGTGGGCAGGCAAGATGCACTGCCCTACCTTGCAGCAGCCGCTTAGCGGCCGCATTTCGACTGCATCGTTCCGGACAGCCTGGAGCGCCGAGCTTCGTTCGGCAGGGATGGAACCGATGCGACGGGGCTTGGATCGGCCGATGGTCTTCGCGGTGCCGTTGCTGATGTCATCGTGCGCGGCGGCGCAGCCCGACGTATCCAACCAGCGCCCCTCCGCACAGGATCAACGCCACGGTCCCGGGCTCTGGAACCGGAATGACCGTCGAGCTGACCATGACGTTGTCGAAGAGCCAGGTCCCGGACGGGTCGTAGGCGCCGCCGTTCAGGCTGTTGGGACCGGCGCGGTGATAGGCCGAGAAGGCGCCGTATTGGTTGATCGGCACTCCGGGATTGAAGGCGACGGGCGAGAACACCGACACGATCCGGAAGGCGAACGCGGCGTTGTTGTCCACGCCCGGCACGTCGCTCAGGTCGTAGAAGTTGACCGTGAAGGTGTCCTGCGGCGACAACGCGCCCGCATTGTCCGAGTAGGTGACCCACGTGGGCGTGACCGCGTTCCGGTTGAGGGTGTATTGCAGCTCCGACCAACGGGAGGCCCGGGCGGAGGCGGACTGGTCATACGAGATGGTGAT
>JAYUUX010000664.1:0-3107 GCA_043754645.1 Verrucomicrobiales bacterium
CTCTTCAGATTGGCAGAACTGACAGCGGCGCAAAAAAGCGGTCACAATCGACCTGTTTCGACACAGTTTTCATGCAGTCCGTTCACCCTTTGTTTTGGGAATGCGACGCCAATCTAGTCGCCAGTCCGGGGAGGCCGGAACTCGAAACCAAGTCGTATGATTCCGCCTCGGCCCTGCGATAGATCGGGTATGCTGTCGCCTAAAGAAATTTCTAAAATACTAAACTTTAGACACTTCCCACTCAAAGACTCACCGACGAGTTTCGATTCGAACCTCTTTGAAACCAAGTTTCCCAAAAAAAAGCTGTAGCTGAAGCGCAGCCCTTTCATCCGCGTCAGCGAGGATGCCGTTCTTTCGTGCTGCGACCAGCATCTGTCCGACGGCCTGCTTGCGGGCTTCCTGTTCGAGATCCTTGTCGAATTCCCGGAACAATCCCGTCGAGCGGTCAAGCACCTGCGTTTCCCGGTCTTTCAGGTAGGCGTCGAGCACTTCGGCCCGGGGCAGTTTGATTGTCAGGATACTGTCGGAGATCCGGATGTCGTTTTCGCTCAGTTTCCCAAGATCGACTCCCGCTTTGACCACTCCACTGGCGACGAGGACAACCCGATTGCCACCATACCATTTCACGTCCTCTAGGATCACGACCTTCTCCAGCGTATAGCGGACAGTGGAGAGTTCGTTGAGGCTTTGGATCTGCTTGATCACCGTGGTCGTGTTGCCGATCTGCGGAAACGACGCCTGCGGGAGCATTCGTCCGAAGATGACGCCCATGATGGCGCCAAAGACGAAGATCACCACCAACGCAACTCCGGCCCAGATCAGCATTGCCCGGTTCATTGGCCGACCATAACCAACCACCCGTTTCGGCCAAGCAATAGAACCAACGCGAGACCGTTGCCCTGCCGATGTCCCCTGCCCTAGCCTACGGCATGAACTTCGACCAACTGCCCGGATTTCCGGTCAACCGTCCGCGGCGCCTCAGGCAGTCCGCGGCGCTCCGCAGCCTTGTGCGGGAGACTGCCCTAGCCCCCGGACAGTTCATCCTCCCGTTCTTTGCGCGCCCGGGGAAAGGCGTCCGTATTCCGATCCACTCGATGCCCGGTGTCTTCCAGCTTTCCCCAGAACAGGTGGTCATCGACGCGACCGAAGCGTTCAAGCTGGGGATTCGTTCTGTGATCCTTTTCGGAATTCCCGATTCAAAGGACGCAAAAGCGTCCGGCGCCTATGCTAAAGCGGGCATCGTCCAACAGACCGTTCGCCTTTTGAAGAAAGAGCTTCCTGATCTCGTGGTCGTGACGGACGTCTGCCTCTGCGAATACATGAGCCACGGCCATTGCGGCATCGTCGACGAGAAAGCCGGCCGAATCCTGAACGATCCTTCGCTTGCCCTGCTTGCCAAAGCGGCTGTGAGCCACGCCGAAGCCGGTGCCGACATCATCGCGCCTTCAGACATGATGGACGGTCGCGTCGCCGCGATCCGGGGCGCGTTGGACGCGGCTGGATTCCTCGACGCCCCGATCATGGCCTACTCCGCAAAGTTCTCCTCCGCGTTCTACGGCCCGTTCCGTGACGCTGCCGAATCTACTCCCAAGTTCGGCGACCGCCGGAGTTACCAGATGGACGCGGCCAACGGAAACGAAGCCCTTCGCGAAACGGCTCTCGATATCGCCGAGGGCGCGGACATCGTCATGGTGAAGCCAGCCCTCGCCTACCTGGACATCATCTACCGGGTCAAGTCGACGTTCGGCCTCCCTACCGCCGCCTACAACGTCAGCGCGGAGTATTCGATGATCAAAGCCGCGGCCGCCAACGGCTGGATTGACGAGCGGGCCGTGACGCTGGAATCACTGTTGGCCATGAAGCGGGCCGGAGCAGACTTGATCATCAGCTACGCGGCGAAGGATGCAGCCAAGTGGCTCAAAGAAGGTTGAACACCCATCGGGTGCGATCGAGCTGTGCCTAAGCGGTGCGGGAAAGGAAAGCCGGTTCAGCCAAGTCACAACACGAAACTCCTGAGGTCGGCCTTCCGGAAAGGACTCGTCTATGGGGCCTGGGTGATCGAACCCGACTGCATGATCGCCATGATGATGAAACCAATGATGACCAGACCCAACACGATCGCCCCCACGATGAAGAGCATGGTGCCGCTGTTGGATTTCTTGGCGAAGGGCGAATCCTTCGAAAACGAAGTTGCTTGGGTTGCGCCGATGTCGTCGATCTTGACGCCCTTCCCAATGATCTGGGTCCGATCGACAGCCTTCTTGGCCGGCGATCCCTCGATGCCTTCGACCCGGATTTCGATCTGACCAAGGCGGAGAATCTGACCCGCGGGGATCGATGCTTCCCCTGTCACCTGCTTGCCATTGATGAAGGTCCCGTTCGTCGAGTTCAGGTCGCGAACCACCACTTCGGTTCCCTTCAACAGGATCTCGCAATGGTGGCTGGAGACGGACGGATCCGACACCTGAAAGGAATTGTCCTCGACACGGCCGACAGTGATTTTGTCCGTCTTCAGTTCATAACTGAGTCCGGCGAGGCCTTGGCTGAGGACAACAAGCTTGGGCATAAGGGGATTGGTGCAGTCGGTTTATCGGATGCGAGATCGCTGAGTCAACCGGTTTATCCTGTGACCTGCCGACAGACCCCCGGCCTACGCGCTCAAAATCATCTGTCGAAAGTCGGCGAAGAGCGACGTCGAATCATGCGGTCCCGGAGAAGCCTCTGGGTGATACTGCACGCAGAAGAGTTTCTTGGAACGGTGCCTCAACCCTTCGACGGTCTGGTCGTTCAGGTTGATCCGGTTGACCAAGACATCGGATGGCATCGACGACGCGTCGACCGCAAATCCGTGGTTCTGGGAAGTGATCTCCACCTTGCCGGTCTCCAGATCCTTCACCGGCTGATTGCCGCCGCGGTGGCCGAACTTGAGTTTGAAGGTCTTTCCGCCCAAAGCCTGCCCGAGAATCTGGTGGCCAAGGCAGATGCCGAACGTCGGCAACCCCGAATCAACCAGCGCTTTGACCTCGCGGACGATTCCGCCGAGTGCAGCCGGATCTCCTGGCCCGTTGGAGAGAAACAAGCCGGCCGGCTTGTGCTTGAGCACGTCG
>JAYUUX010000665.1:0-6123 GCA_043754645.1 Verrucomicrobiales bacterium
CTGGCGGCCTATTGGGAAGTGGCGCAGGCAGAGTTCCGAGGTCGGGATGCCGAAACGGATTTTCTGCTGGGCGCGTGGAAGCAGACGATCGACGCGTTGGTAGGAGATCAATCGGCGATGGTCGGCAAGGTGGACTGGATCACCAAACGCTGGTTGTTCGGCCAGTTCATCGAGCAGGAGGGGATCGACTGGGGACACGGCTGGCTCAAGGCGCAGGACCTCGAGTATCATCACGTGGATCCCGCCCGCAGCCTTGGGCTCGCGCTGGCGCAGACGCCGCCGGAGTGGTTTCTCGACGACGGGCAATTGCGGGATGCCTTTCTAAAGCCGCCTGAAAACACCCGAGCGGCAGTTCGTTCACGGCTGATGAAGGAACTGCAATCCGTCGGAGCCAGCTACTACCTCGATTGGGAAGTCATCGGCGCGGAGGGCGGGAATCCGGTCCAGTTGCTGAATCCATTCGAGACCAACCCGCCCGAAGCGGAGGAGTGGTTGACGCGACTCAAGAATCCTCGGCCTCGGACGGCCTGACTCCGCTGGGCTTGCAGTGCCGGCCGGTTGCTCCGCATCTTCAATCCGTGCCTCCCGACGACTCACACTCCGCTCGACTCGCATCGGCCAAAGCTTCCCTCGGATTGGAGAAATACAGTCGCCACATCTTCCTCTGCGCGGATCAGACCGAGGCGAAGTGCTGCGCAAAGGAGGCGGGGTTGGAGTCCTGGGAATACCTTAAGCGCCGGCTCAAGGAGCTTGGCCTGGCGGGATCGGATCCAGCGGTCTTCCGGACCAAGGCGAACTGCCTGCGCGTCTGTGTGCATGGTCCCGTGGCCGTCGTCTACCCGGACGGCATCTGGTATCACTCGTGCAGTCCCGCGGTGCTCGAGCGGATCATCCAGGAGCACCTGATCGGCGGGAAGGTTGTCGGCGAATTTGCGTTCGCCCGGAACCCGAACTTTGGCTGAGCGGCGGTGCAGGGGAACGGTTACTTCGCGTCCGCAGCCGGCTTGTCGGCGCCGAGGCGTTGTTCGTGGACTTTCTTCCAGTCCGCGCCGAGTTCCTGAACGGACTTGCCGGTCCATTCCTTCCAGAGCTTCTCCGAGTAGTTTCCATCGCGGGCGGCGGCGTTGATCTTGCGAACGATGTCCTTGTCGTGGGTCCGGACGAGCCAATCGAGAAAGTTCCCCGAGACGCGGTAACTGGAGTCGTAGCGCGTGTTGGCGAGGTTGCGTTGGGTGATTTCGGCGCCCTTGGTCTGCGGTTCATAGAGGAACCAGCGGATGTAGTCGGGGATGCCTTCGACGAGCCAGCCGGGCGTGCGGATCGCGTCGGGATTGGTGCGGCGAGCGCGACCGTAGCTCTGAACGACGTGGACGAGCTCGTGGACGACCGAACCCCGGGCCTCGCGTTTGAGCTCCTTGCGAAACCACTGGCTGTTCATGTTCACGCCCGATCCGCCGGCGGACGCCGGGATGCCGCCCATGTCGTTGCGGAAACGTAGGGTCACGTTGGTGGGCGCCCTGTAGCCGTCGCCCGGCAGCATCGCGACGATCTTCGGATACCATTCGACGATGACCGGTTGGAGTTCCTTCTCGGCCCACTCCGCCAGGTCGGGAGCACCGGTCGAATCGATGATGAAATGGAACTCGCCGTTGTCGGAGTTGAACGACTTCAAGATTGGTTTGGCATCCGAGACGGCGGTCGTCGTGGGCGCGGGTCCGTCGGCGTCGATCACGTCGATCTCGCTGTAGAACGTGTTGCCAAACGCATCGCGGGATTCTGTCCGGTCGATGTCGAGCAGGACGTAGTGGAACTTCCCAAGAGGCCCGGTGGTGTCCGCGACGGAGACCCCGTGTTGTCCGCCGCCGTCGCCGTCCTTGGGGCGCGTGTCGACGCTGGCAACGAGTTTCCAGCCGCACGAGCCCGGGTCGGTGCCTTTTTTGGGCGCAGCGTTGAACGCGTCGCCCGCGCCGTCCGCAGCATAGAGGCGATAAACCTGCGGCCCGCGGGTGCCGCCGTGCCAGGAGTAGGTGTTGACCTGCTTCACGGAAATCACCCGGCCTAGATCGATCTGGACCCGTCCGCCGTCCGTGCCCGCGCGGAAGAAGAAGTTGGCCGCCGGCTCGTCTTCGCCCGTGGCGACGCGGCCGTTGTGAAGGACAGCGAGGTTTCCGCCGTTCTGGTCGCGGGCTCCGTCCACCAGCGTAAACTCGGCGGCGGTTGCGGCGTCGTTGTTGGCCGGGGCGGCGATGGGCTTGAAGTCGAATCCTGCTCCCGCCTCGCTGTGCACCGGGGTCACCGTGACCGCCGCTTGCGCGGCCGGAGCGGGAAGCAGGAGGGCGGTGCAGGCCAGCAGTTGGTGGAAGAATTTCATCGAGTGTCGCCAAGCATTGGCTGCGGGAATGTGCGTTGTCGGACCGGAGCGCCGCAAGCCGCCGGATATCTGCTTTCGCACGTCGGGTCCCGAAGCTTTTCCCGTTGTCGCACCGTTTCAGCGGAGGATCCCCCCGGTATCTCGCGCGTTGCCATGCCCAGAGTTGAGATCCCTGACGACGCGAAGGCCGTCCGCAAGAGGCGCATCGGCCCGGCCATCGCCATTCAGCCCGTCGTCGTCTCCAGCCTCGGCAAAGACGAGGACGACGAGAAGATCGTGGCTGAAGTGAAGGCCTCCAACGGATTCACCAGGCATCAGTCGAAGAGGATCCGGCAGGGGATGGACGAGCAGATCCAGAAGCAGGCCAAGGCGCACCAAGAGGGTGCCGAGCGCGCGGCCGGAACCGGCGACCGCTACAACAAGGCCAAGATCTTCCTCCAGATCGGCGTCTCGGCCTTCCTGACGTGATGCTTGGCATCGGTTCCGACCCGTGGCTACGCTCCCGCCGCTGATGAAACCCCTTCGCCTGTTATTGCCGGCCCTGGCCGCGTTGAGCGCCGTCCAAGCCGGTGCCGTCAAGCTGCCCAACGGCTGGGAGTTCCGTTCCCGCGATTCGAAAGGACAGGTCGAGTATGACCTGGCCCGCGGTGACTTCTCGTCCACCGGCGGCGCGGTGATCACGTTCCAGGGCGTCACACTCACGGCCGACCGTCTGACCGGAAACCTGCTCAGGCAGGAGGTGCTCGCGGAAGGCGCCGTGTCGGTTGTCGGCAAGGGGGCTTCGTGGACCGGCGAACGCATCAACTACAATTTCATCACGGGGAACATGTCGGCGGGGGAGTTCAAGGTCGGTCGCGATCCTCTCTTCGTTTCCGGCGCGGGCCTGAGCTTCGACAAGGACAGGGACGTCTACAGCGCGACCAACGCCGTCCTCACGACCGACAACTACGCCGAACCAGCCCATCGGCTTAAGGCGAAGGCGATCCGTTTTGTTCCCGGCAAGTATGTCGAAGCCGACGAAGCCACGCTCTACATGGGCGACGTGCCGGTCTTCTACTTTCCGCGCTACCACCGCAGCCTGGTGCGGCATCCCTACAATTTTTCGTTCCTGCCCGGCTTCCGCAGCCTCTACGGCGCGTATCTCGAGACGAAGTTCAACTACGCCGTCAACGAGCACCTCGATGGCGCCATCCGTTTCGACCTCCGCGAGAAACGTGGGGCGGCCGGCGGGCCGGACGTCAATCTCCACCTCGGCCGCTGGGGCGAAGCCCGGCTCAAGTATTACATCGCCCACGACGAGGAGCCCGGCCTCGACGACCGGACGCCGCCGCAGCCCCTGCCGGAAAGCCGGCAGCGCCTGAACTTCAGCTACAGCGCGGCTCCGTGGACGAACTTCACCTTCCAGTCGGTCGTCCGCTACCAGCAGGACCCGTTCATCGTCCGGGATTTTTTCGAGGGCGAATACCGGCAGAACGTCCAGCCGAGCACGTTTGTCGAAGCCCGGCAAACATGGCCGGACTGGTCGCTGGACGTGTTCGTCCAGCCTCAGGTCAACGAGTTCCAGGAAACCGTCCAGCGACTGCCCGACGTTCGCCTGACCGGGTATCGGCAGCAGCTGGGCGCCTCGCCGTTCTTCTATGAGAGCGAAAGCTCCGTCGGATACTATCAAAGGGACTTCGCCTACGAGCTGACCCCGTCGTTCGCGGCGTGGCGTGGGGACAGCTTCCATCAGGTGGTCCTGCCGAGGACCTTCTTCGGGTGGCTCAACTTCACCCCCCGCCTCGGCGGGCGCGTGACCCATTACTCCGAGACCTACGGCGGCGCGGCGACGGCCGTCGACCAGGACCGGTTCGTCTTCAACACCGGGGCCGAGGTGTCGCTCAAGGCATCCCGCGTTTGGCGGGGTTCGGCCAACCGGACCTTCGATGTCGACGGCCTCCGGCACATCATTGAACCCTCGCTGAACTACGCGTTTGTCCCGTCGCCGAACGTGTTGCCGCCCGAGTTGCCGCAGTTTGATCCGGAGTTGCCGAGCCTGCGCCTGCTGCCCATCGAATACGCGGACTTCAACTCGATCGACGCGATCGACAGCCAGAACGTCCTCCGGCTCTCGCTCCGCAACAAGCTCCAGACGCGGCGCGCGGAAGGCGTGGACAACGTCGTCAACTGGGGCGTCTACACCGATTGGCGGCTCAAGCCCAGGCAGGGGCAGACCGGGTTGTCCGACTTCTACAGCGACCTCGATTTCAAGCCGCGTTCCTGGATCACCTTCAACTCGATGGTCCGCTACGCGATCAACGACGGGCAGCTCCGGGAGTCGCTCCACCGGGTCTACATCCAGCCGAACGACATCTGGCATCTGACGCTGGGTCACCGCTTCTTCGACGACAGGGCGACCTACGGTCCGGATTCGGGCCACAACCTTCTTTTCAGCAGCTTCTACTACAAGCTGAACGAGAACTGGGCGTTCCGCACGTCCCACCATTTCGAGGGCCGGGACGGGGTGATGGAGGAGCAATACTACACGCTCTACCGCGATCTCCGGAGCTGGACCGGCGCGCTCACGCTGCGGATGCGCGACAACCGCGTGGGCGAGGACGACATCACCGTCGGGGTGGCCTTCTCGCTCAAGGCGGCGCCTCGCTACCGTGTCGGGCAGGACCGCGACGAGCCGACCACGTTGTTCGGCGGTTGATCCGGCTGTTGCCCTGCGATGAACCCGCCGCTGACCGCCCCCGACATCCACCACGTCCGCGCCGCGGAGGGATGGATGGAACTGGGCTGCCGGGATGAAGCGGAGCTGGAGCTTGGCCGGGTGTCCGCGATGAACCGGCATCATCCGGACGTGTTGGAGACCGAGTGGAGCGTCACCGCGGCGCGCCTTGACTGGGGCCGGGGAGTCGTCATCGGGGAGCTTCTCGTCACGTTGTATCCCGAGCGCGCCAACGGCTGGCTGCACCGGGCCTATGCCCTTCGGCGGGCGGAGAACGGCGGCCTCAGCCGCGCGCGGGCATCGCTGTTGCCCGCGCCCGAGCAGTTCCCGGATGAACCGGTCATCCCCTACAACCTCGCCTGCTACGCCGCGCAGATGGGCGAACTCGACGAAGCCCGGAAATGGTTGCGGCGATCCGTGGCCGCCGGGCGTTTCGACAAGGTCAAGGCCATGGCCCTGGCCGACTCGGATCTCGCTCCGCTGTGGGACGAGATACGGCTTTGGAAGAGGGCGCAGTTGGCCTGAGCGGAGCAATTGCTTCCTTCCCGTTCTTCCGGCAGGTTGCCGGGCCATGCCTGAAAGCGGCGACTCATCCATCGACAATCTCTGGCGGGAATACGCCCGCATCTTCCGTGACTGGGACGATCTCACGATCGCCCGCTGGATGGCGCAGACGCTCGGCCAGTTCGAGAGCCGCACCTGGCGCCTGTCGCATCCGTTGATGGGCTCCTACCGTCTCGCCTGCCAGATCGTGCAGGACCGGGGCCTCAAGCTGAACCGGCTCGTGACCGTGCCGGGCGCGTATGCCGTGGCCGAGTGCTGCAGCCACCCGCTGCTGCCGCTGCTGACGCGGGATATCGTCGAGTCCGGGCTGGTCTGCCAGCATTGCGGGGGGACGGCCGTCACGTTCGACGACCTTCCTGAACGGGCCAAGCCCGCCATCCGCGACTGGTCCGACCGTTATGCTCCCGTCCATCAGGTCGCCCATTGGGACGACCGTGAACGGAAGGTTTCCAAGAACTACGACAAGGCCTTCGAG
>JAYUUX010000666.1:0-3489 GCA_043754645.1 Verrucomicrobiales bacterium
ATCATGCGGTGGTTCGACCAGGAGAACGGCCACCTCCGGATCAGTGACGCCGGCAGGCAGCACGATGTCGGCGTTGCGTTTGCCGGGATTCCACGCGACCGAACCGTCACGCATGAAGAAGCGTCGGTTGAACGCGAGGTCGTCGCACCGTCCGACCGTCGCGGAGAGGACGACATTGGAGCGCACGGCGAAGGCACGTTCGACACTCTCGGCAATCAGGGCCGGAAGGCTGGCCGAGTATCCCAGGGCCTTCGGTTCGGTTCCGCCGAGCGCGTCATGCCGCGAACTGCCGTCTGCCAGCACGGGTCCGGTGTGCGCGTGCGTCGCGGAGATCATGACGTGCGTTCCGGGAATCCCGGTGCGTTTGGTGATCTCGCTTCGGGCCTTCTCGACGAGCGAGCGGGTGGTGGAGATCAGGTCGAGCGTGACCAGGGCGACGCGGTTCGAGCCGTCGTCCAACACCAGCGCCTTGGAGAACAGATCGTCGACGAGGCCTTCCGAACCCCGGGCATGGTAGTAGCCTGCCATCGGCGTGCCGTCGGCCGGGCTGATCCGCACTTGGGCCGCACCTGCACGGGTGAAGCGCGCGTTGTCCGCGGCCAATGCCCCGGGCAAGGATGAAGCCAGCAGCATGGCGAGGAAAATGACGGTTAGCCGGGGATTCATGGGCCCATCATGTGCTCCTCCGACAGAGCGGCAAGCGTGCTTCTCCCGGGCCTGCGGCGTCGGCTCCGCTCAACGCTTCGCCTGATCGCGGCGGCCTTGGGCGTAGGCTTCGAAGACGCGTTTGATCTCGTCCCGGACCCGGCGGAACACGGCCATCTTTTCCACGTCGGTCCCGGTGGCGTGCGCAGGATCGTCGAAGCCCCAATGGTGCCGGTTGAGCTGGCTAGGATACATCGGGCAGGCCTGGTCGGCGTTGCCGCAGACGGTGATGACGGTTTCCACGTCGCGGTGCAGGAAGTCGTTCATGTGCTTCGACGTGTGGGCCGAGATGTCGATGCCGATCTCCTTCATCGCCTCGATCCCGAGCGGATGGACGTAGCCGGCGGGCTTGGAACCGGCGCTGGCGACGTCGAAGAGCCCGTGCGATGCGGCGCGCAGGATGCCTTCGGCCAGGTGGCTGCGGCACGAATTGCCGGTGCAGAGGATGAGGATGAGCGGCTTCGTTGTCGGGGAGTTCATGGCTTCCGGGAAATGGGTTTGAAGGTGAGGGCTTGGAAGTTGGTCGGCGGGACACCGCAGCGGTCCTGGGCCAGGCAGTCGGCGTGGCGGATGCCCAGGCGGATGACGAATGCGGTGTCGGATTCCGTCGTCGTTTCGACCGGGAAGATGGAGAGGAACGGCGCCTCGTGTTCGACGTCCACTTCGGGATCGAGTTCGCCGAAGAGCGGGGCGCCCTTCTCCAGGATCGAGAGCAGCTTTCCGGCGGTCAGGCGGTGGGACGTGTCGTCGGCATGCCATGTCTGCATCCGGCAGAACGAGTCCTCGCGACGGACGCCGCCGCAGTCGACGAAGTGTTTGGAGATGCGCGCGATCTCGGTGATGTGGGCGTGGGGCGGGATGGCCGAACCGGTCGGCAGGACGAAGCGAACCGGCTTGTCAGGATGCAGCGCGAGCCCGGTTTTGAGTTGGGAGAGTTTCATCGGATCAGGCGGGTGTGGTCAGTCCTTCGTGGAAGGCTGGCCGTGCAGATAGGAGCTGATGGGAACGGCGGCGGCGGCGCCGGCGACGGGCGCGATCAGGTAGAGCCAAAGATGCTCGAGGTGTCCCGAGACAATGGCCGGGGCGAGCGAGCGGATGGGATTCATCGAGGCGCCGCAGACGGGGCCGGCGAACATCGCTTCCAGTCCGATCACACCGCCGATGGCGATGGCGGCAGTGATGCCCTTTTCTTTCGCCCCGGTGGAGACGTTCAGGATCACGAGCATCAGGAAGAAGGTGAGGCCGAACTCGAACAGGAACGATTGCAGGGCCGAGCCGGACGGCAGGGTCGCTCCAAGCCTGTCATTGGCCGGGAAACCCAGTTTCAGTGCACCGCTGGCCGCCAGGGCGCCGATCAACTGCGCCCCGATGTAGCCGGGGACTTCTGGCCACCGGAACCGCTTCGCGATGGCGAACGCGATCGTCACGGCCGGGTTGAAGTGCGCGCCGCTGATGTCGCCGAAGCCGTAGATCAGCGACATGACGACCAGCCCGAAGATTAGCGCGACGCCGATGTGGGTGATGCCGCCGATCTGCTGGTCGACGACGATCGCACCCGTGCCCGCAAAGATGAGGGCGAAGGTTCCGAGGGCTTCGCTGACAAGCCGTCGCATCATCGTCTGGTCCTTCCTCTGGGCGGGCAGCAGGTGAAACCGACGCAGCACTGGCCGTCCGTCCGGAGCGCCAGCCGCTCTTGGAGCTTGGCGGAGTCGGCCTTCAGCTTTTTGTCGGAGGCAAAGTCCGGGTCCGCGTCGGTGAAGAAACGGTCGAGCAGGCGGACGACGCCGGATTCGAGCGCGTAGTAGTTCCACTTGCCCTTGCGGCGAACGGTGACGAGTCCCGCATCGCGGATGATCTGGAGATGGGTCGACAGCGTGGACTGGGTGACGCCGAGCGTGTCGCAGAGTTCGCACACGCAGAGTTCGCCCTGCCGGAGGGCGCGGACGACGCGGAGCCTCGTCTCGTCGGACAAGGCCTTGGCCAGTTTGAGAACCCGCTGCACGCATCCTACATATCGTGTTTTGCCGATATGACAAGGAGCAGTTTTGACGGAGGCATTCCCGGGATTCCATCCCCGGGCTGGTTCGGGTAGGCTCCGGGCATGGCATCTCGAAGAACGCCGCCCCCGCTTTGCCCTGCTTGTGACGAGCCGGTTCCCCGGAACGCTTCGGCTTGTCCGAACTGCGGTTCCGACTGGGAGACCGGCTGGAACGAGGACGGGGATACGTCCGGCCGGATCGGCGTCGATACCGAGGAGTTCGACTACGAGGAATTCACCAAAAGAGAGTTCGAGGGCAAGGAGCCCGCCCGCCCGAAGCGCACGCTGATCTGGATCGGTTTTTGGCTGATCGTCGCGGCAATCGTCGCCGCATTGCTCTGGCGATGAGCTGAAGCGGCGTCGCCGGGGCCGGGTCAGTTCTGCTTGTGGACCGGGGCGCCTGCCTGGATCCAGTGGATGATGTCGAGGATCTCGGCGGGAGTCAGTTGGCCTTTTCCCGGGGGGGGCATCAGATCTTCGTGATCCTTCGGAAGGAGGATGAGCCGGACCAGTTCGCTTTCGAGCGGGCTGCCGGCCTTGACGGTGGGTTCCCCGCTGTCGCCGCCCTGCGCCCAGCCGTCCGCGATGTCCAGTCGCAGACCGCCCTTCTTCTTTTCGGTGCCGTGGCACTGGTAGCACTGCTTCTGGAGGACGGGTTGGACTTTCTCGGAGTAGAGGAGTTCGCCGGGAGTAAGGCCGTTCGAAGAGGCTTCGGGGTCCGCGTGGCCCTCCTCGAAGATGTCGCG
>JAYUUX010000667.1:0-4751 GCA_043754645.1 Verrucomicrobiales bacterium
TTCTTGAGGGTCATGGGGTTCCTTCGGGTTCGGGTTGCTTGGTCGCTCCCGCTCCTACCATGACCCGCTTTCCTTTTGCAGAACCTTCAGGACACTACCGATTCTAATGACCGCAGGCCCCGTGCAGCCATCTCCGGAACGCCGGCCAATGTCGTTCGGGCATGGTGCACGAACCCGGAGAATCAATAATCCCGCTGGGATGCATCCGATTGGCAGGGGCAGACGTTGCTGAGATTGGAAGAGGGAGTGCCTTCCCGATTCCATGCACTCAAACACACCTACCAAACTCCTCCATGAACCAACTCTTCTCCCGATTCAGTCTGGCTTCCTTGGCCACCGTCGCGGTCGCGCTCGGAGCCACCCAGGCCCACGCCCAGACCGCCTACGGCGTCTCGGCCAACGGAACCCTGGTCCGGTTCGACGTCACCACGCCGGGCTTGGTCACCTCCATCGGCAATCTCGGATTCACCCCCGAGGGCATCGACTTCCGGCCAAGCACGTCGACGCTGTTCGCCATCGACATCGGACCGGTCACGAGCCGGCTTTTCACCATCGACGTCAGCTCCGGCGCGGCCACGGGGATCGGCGCGGGATTCAGTTCCGTCGGGTCGGTCGGCGGCATCGGCTACGATCTGACCGGCGGCCAGTCCTTCGGCTTCGACTTCAATCCGAAGACCCTGCAGGCAGACGGGTCGATCCGCATCCGCCTGACCGGCAGCGGCGGCGTGAACCTGCGGTTGCACTCCGACACGGGCGGCATCGCGGCCGTGGACGGATTGCTCGACTACCCGGCGGCCGATCCGAACGGAGCGGCTGTCCCCCGCGTGACGGCCTCCGCCTACATCAACAACGTCGCCCAGGCCGGCGGCACCACGACGCTGTTCGATCTCGACTCCGCCCGGGACGCGCTCGTCACCCAGAACCCTCCGAACGCCGGGCAGCTCAACACGCTGGCAGGTGGCGGACTCCTCGGGGTGAACTTCGCGGAGATCGCGGGCTTCGACGTCCTCACCGTGCCGACTTCCGGGATGAACTTCGCCTTCGCCGCGTTGCAGTTGGAGAACGAGCGGGCGCAGAAGCTCTACTCCATCGACTTGACCACGGGAGCCGCCAGCCTGGTGGGGGCGATCGGCGCGGATGTCAGCGGCGGATTCGCCATCGCCCCGGTGCCGGAGTTGACCACGACCGGGACGGCCGCGTTTGGGGCCTTGCTCGGATTCGCCGGGTTGCTGCGGCTCCGGAAGAACCGCGCCGCTTGATCGGACCCGACCGTTTCGTCCACCACGCTTCCCGTGCCGCGCTCCGGCGCGGGAAGCGTCGTCGTCCGCGGTCAAGGACGGGAACCGGCGGGAGCGGCCTCCGCGGGCGGCTTCGGTTTCATCTTCTCGCTGAGCGTGATCATCGCAGCACCAATCATGATGAACACGACGCCGCTCCAGCGGAGGCCGGTCACCTGCTCCTTCAGGATGAGCTTCGCGGCAATGGTGGTGAAGACGAAGCTGAGGGCGGTCATCGGCCAGACGAAGCTGAGGTCCGCCCGGCTCATGAGATAAAGCAGCACGCCGAAGAAAACCGCCTCGAGAGCGATGCCCGTAAGCATCTTGGGGTTCGTGGCGCCCGTCTTCACCAGACGCCAGATCTCGGAAGTGGAGACCTGTTTGACCTCGCCCACTTCCTTGATGGCGCGGCTCAGGAACACCACGCCGACCGCTTCGCAAATCAGGCCGAACAGGAGAACGAGGATCAATTTCGTCATGCGCCGGAACGTAGGCACGGGCCGTGGCCCTTGCCAGCCCGGATGACGCCAAGGCCGGTCTCGCGGAAGCAGGATCAGTTACCGCCACCCGGGACGGGGGGAACCTGCTGGCCGGGAGTGATCGGAGTCGGGGGCAGTGGCGGCAGCTTGCCGGCACTGACCTCCTTCTTGGTCAATTCGCGGAGCACTTCCATGTGGACGATGGACTGCTCATAGCTCATGGGCGCGGCCGAAGCCTCGGTAGTGGGGTTGGCCAAAGCCCCCGACCGGATGGACCGCGTCGGGATGCCCTGAAGAACGTTCACCGGAAGCTGCGGGGCGGGGATGGATCCGCCACCACCCACGGCGCTCTGCATGGGTTGTCCGCCGACGGGATTGGCCAAAGCCGAAGAAGCCTGTGCGGGAACGAAGCCGGGCGTAGAATAACCCCCGGTAAAAGTAGGGATCATCGGCTGTCCGGGAACCGGGCCGCCGGCTTTGGGGGCCTTCTCCATGGAGACGTATCGCTCCTCGTTGTTGTAGCGGATCTTGGCGGACCCATCGGTGTCGTTGAGTTGGACGAGCTCCAAACCGCCGTTGCCGTCGACGCTGTTGCGCTGGCCGGGAGAAAGGGACACGTAAACGGGAGCCGGATTCTTGGGATCCTTCTTGTCGATGGCGAACCACGCGGTGATCTCCGCGCCGACGCCGGACATGCCCATGAACTTGATGTTGGTCGGGGCCTCGGGCGGCTTGACGGGAATGACGGGCGGAGGAGGCGGAGGCACGAGCCGGAAGGCGTTCTTCTCGGAGATGGCGCGATAGGGATTGTCCGCGGCTGAAAGCGATGCGGCGGCGAGAAGGCTCGCGGCGAAAAGCACTGGGATTTTCCGGCCCGGTTTCATGTTCGTAAGGTATGGACTGCCAAGAGAAACACCAGATGGAATCATCGGTTGCGCGGGAAGTGAACTGGAGGGTTGGCGGGGCTGTCCCGGAGCAGCAAAAACCGCCGGCCCCTCGCAGGAACCGGCGGTTGAATTGGTCGGAAGGATCCCTTACGGATCGGCTTAGTAGGCGGCCTGGGCGCCCTTGATGTTCTTCTTCTGCATCCACGGCATCAGCGCACGGAGCTTGGCGCCGGTCTTCTCGATGGGGTGCTGTTCGCCCTTCTTGAGGAGCGCGTTGTATTTCTTGTAGCCGCCCTTGTATTCGGCGACCCATTCCTTGGCGAACTTGCCGGACTGGATGTTCTTGAGCGCGATCTTCATGCGCTTCTTCACCGAAGCATCGATGATCTTGGGTCCGACGAGGACGTCGCCCCACTTGGCGGTCTCGGAGATCGAGAAACGCATGCCGGCGATGCCGGACTCGTTCATCAGATCGACGATCAGCTTGAGCTCATGGAGGCACTCGAAGTAGGCCATCTCGGGGCTGTAACCAGCCTCGGTCAGGACTTCGAAGCCGGCCTGCACCAGCGCCGAAGCGCCGCCGCAGAGCACGGTCTGTTCGCCGAAGAGATCGGTCTCGGTCTCTTCCTTGAAGGTCGTCTCAAGCACGCCGGCCCGGGTGCCACCGACGCCCTTGGCCCAGGCGAGGGCCGTCTTGCGTGCCTTCTTGGACGGGTTCTGGTAGATGGCGATCAGGGCGGGCACGCCTTTGCCTTCGGTGAACTGGCGGCGGACGATGTGGCCGGGGCCCTTGGGGGCGACGAGGATGACATCGACGTCCTTGGGCGGAACGATGGTCTTGAAGTGGATGGAGAAGCCGTGGCTGAAGAGGAGCGTCTTGCCCTTGGTCAGGTTGGGCGCGATGTCCTTCTCGTAGGCGGCGGCCTGCTTGGTGTCGGGCAGGCCGACGAAGATGACGTCGGCGCGCTTGACGGCCTCGGCGGTGGTGAAGACCTCGAAGCCCTTGTCCTTCGCGACCGCGATGGACTTGGATCCTTCGTAGAGGCCGATGATGACCTTGGCGCCAGATTCCTTGAGGTTCAGCGCGTGGGCGTGGCCCTGCGATCCGAAGCCGAGAACGGCGAGTGTTTTGCCTTTGAACACGCCGAGGTCGGCGTCCTTGTCAGTGTAGACTTTTGCCATGTGAATCTGAGTTTGGTTGAAATGGTGGGAACCTAGCTGCGGGGGAGCGCGACCTTGCCGGTGCGGGTGAGATCGATAATGCCGAAGCCCTTCATCAGCTCGATGAACTTCTCGATCTTCGATTCGCCGCCGGTGATCTCGATGGTGAGGTTGTCCGGCTGCACGTCGACCACCTTGGCGCGGAAGAGTTCCGCCATCTGGGCGACTTCGGCGCGGTTGGACTTGCCGGTCTTGACGCGGAGGAGCACGAGTTCGCGGTCGATGTAGTCGCCGTCGTGGTAGTCGATGACCTTCACGACATCGACCAGCTTGTTCAGCTGCTTGCAGATCTGCTCGATGGTCGACTCGTCGCCGCGGGTGACGATGGTCATGCGGGACAGGCTCGCGTCGTGCGTGGGCGCGACGTTGAGCGTGTCGATGTTGTAGCCCCGGCCGCTGAAGAGGCCGGTGACACGCGTCAGGACACCGAATTTGTTTTCGACCAGGACCGACAGGGTATGGCGCATATTCTTATTTGGAGCGTGAATCGTGGAAGGTGGTTTCTGCTGTTTCGACCTCCGGGACCACTTCTCACGCCTTCACCAGCCCCCGAAAGTCAAAAACCCGCGTCCGTTCGGGACTGCGGGCGACCCGGGAGCCGTTGGACGACCCAGAGCACCTCAGCCCCGCCGGAGCGGGACAAGGGTTACTACTACAAGGTTGACCTTCGGAATCATCGGCGGCGGAACGTAGCCGTCGCCTATTGCACAGGTCAATGGGTTTTCATTGGTTCTTCGCGGGGCCAGGCCGGGTCGTTCGTGGCGGATGTTGGGCGAATCTTGAAGGTGAAATCGATCACGGGTTCACGGCTGATCAAGACCGTCGCCGGGCCGAAGGCGGAATTGCTGAAGGCCCCGTCTCTCTTCAGCGAGCAGAAGATGGTGTCT
>JAYUUX010000668.1:0-17334 GCA_043754645.1 Verrucomicrobiales bacterium
CCCGGGTGGATTTGCAGCCATCGCCGGCCTTTTCGATGCGGAAGGCGATCGTGCCGAAGGTGTGCGAGTTCACGACGACCATGTCGCCGAGGATGACCGGCGTGGAGGCGTGGCGTTTGGCGTTTGTCTTCAGCGGCTCGCGCCAGAGGATTTTCCCAGTGTCCCGGTCAAAGCCGCTCAACGAATCCGCCGCGAACATCACGACTTGTTTGTGTCCGCCGAGAGTTGCGACCTGGAGCGCCGAATAGGCGGCCTCCTCGTTTCCCGCCTTCCAGGCGACATTGCCCGTGAGTTTATCCAAAGCGACCAAGGTGGCACCCGCGACATTGCCGACCGGCACAAACACGTGTGCGCCGTCGATCACCGGGGAACCGTTGTTGCCCCGGCGCGACGCCGTGCCTTCGCGCGCCTTGCTGCCGAGGAACGCGACGCCGAAATCCTTCTCGAAGCTGGTTCCCCAGATGACTTTGCCGTCCCTCAAGCTGAGGCAGCGGAACTCGCCGCTGCAACTCGTGACGTAGACGCGGTCGCCGTCGATGATCGGGGTGGCGCGGGGGCCGGGTCCCCACTCGTCGCTGAAGAGTGAAGATATCGGCGTGCTCCAGCGTTCCTTGCCGTCGGCCGCATTCAGGCCGAAAGCGACCTCTTCGTTGCCGCGCCCCGCCATGACCACGACGGTGTCGCCGGAAACCACGGGAGACGAGAAGCCGCCGCCGACGTTGATCCTCCAGAGCGGTGCGGGTGCGGCGGGGAGTTTCGTGAGGGTCAGCGCCCCGGCTGCGGCGTGACCGTCGCGCTTGGGACCGAGCCACTGCGGCCAGTCGGAACTCGCGGCGTGGGCGAACGAAGCGGTGAACAGGGAGGCGGCGAAGGCGAGTCGGAGAAGCTGGAAGTTCACGCCGCGAGGCTGCGTGAAAGCCGGGGACCGTCAAGAACGCGTTGGCCTCACCACGTTCCGTCCACGAGCAACGAGGTGATGTTGCGGGCCAGATCGGCGGCCAGAATCGGGGCGGCCTGGCGTTCCGAGGCGGCGAGGTCGCTGCCGACACGGATCGTGGTCCGGCCCATGACCGTGCGGTTCAAATTGGTTTTGCCGGTGCTGCGCTCCACCGCGACGACCCTCGCCGTCAGCTCGATGTAGTAGTCGCGCACGGTCAGCGTGTCGTTCGGCTGGAAGCCGAGTTCGCCCCGCTTGTAGTCGATGAGCGTTCCGTTCACGACGACGTCGGCCCCGCCGTCGGTGGCGAGTCGGAACGTGCCGTCCTGCTGCAGCGATCGACGGAGGGTCGAAGTGACGGGATCGACGAGCCTCGGCTCCAGCGTGGCGTTCGCGAAAGGACGGACTTCGATGGATTTCTCGCCGGCGGCGGTGCCGTTGGTGGGGCCGAGGCGGTAGCCCGCGCATCCGACCAGAGTGGCGCAGGCGAATGCCAGCAACGGGATGCCGACGACGGGGCGGAGCTTCATTGCTTCTCCGTGGTGGCGGCCGCGGGTTTGCGGGCTTCGGCGGCTTGGCGGCGGCTCTTCAGGATCTCGATGCGTTCACGGGCCGATGTGGCCAGCTTGGATTCAGGATCCTTCAGGAGAACCTCGTTGTAGTAGACGAGCGCTCCGTCCCAGCGGCGGTCCTTCTCGTAGAATTTGGCGACGTTGAACGCGCCGCGGGCCTGCTCGACCTTCAGGTCGGCGATGAGCTTCTGCGCTTCAGGGACACGCGCATCCTTGGGGAAAAGCGTCATGAAATCGCCGAAGGTCGCGATCGCCTGCTGCGAGATGGACTGGTCGTAGTCGGCGGTCTTGGCCTGCTTGAAGTAGGCCATGCCGGCCTTGTAGAGCGCGTCGGCCGCGATGGCCGGCTGGTCGGCGTAGCGATCAGCCGCACGTTCGTAGGCGCGGACGGCGAGGGGGAATTCCTCCTGCTTCTCGCGCGCGGCGCCCAGGTTCATCTGGGCCTGGGGCGCGAGGGGCGAGTAGGGGCCGTTGCCGACGATCCGGTTATACATCTCGGAAGTCTTCTCCATGTTGGGGAAGAACGGGATGTAGCCCCAGAGCTTGAACCACTGGCCGCCGAGGTATCGGTTCGCGATCTCGAACTGGCGCTGGATGATCTCCTCGTGGTTCTTGACCTTGGGAAACCTGACGAGGTTCGTCTGGTATTCGCGGAACGCTCGCTCGTCCATCTTCCGGGCTTCGAACGATCGGCCGATGTAATACTGGCCCTCCGGGGCGTAGTCGGACAGCGGCCAGGTTTTCACGAGGCGCCGGCCGGATTTGATGGCGGTCCGGTAGTTGCCCGCCTCGAAGGCGGCCTTCGTGGCTTCGAGCTGGTCCTTGGCGCGGGTCTTGCGCCACTTGCCGCTGGCCTCGTCGCCGGGGACTTCATAGGTCCAGCCTTCGCCGGGCCGATAGACCAAGGGTGCCGGAGAACTGAATGGCAAAGCCATCAGCGCGGCAAACAGGAGCACCACACGCACAGACCTACGAATCATGGTCGGGACCGTAATCAACGGTCTCCCGGCGGGTCAAGGAACGGTCCGGGTCGTGAAACCGTTCCACTCCCTCCTTCTCGTTGCTTCGAAGCGGGAATGTGGCGGAGACGAGCGAGGGTCAGGGGAAGAATAAGAACAAGACGGCGGGCGGCGGCGGGATTAGGCTTGCGGGCGCAATCCCCGAACCCATGAACTTCAAGATCCAGCGGCAGCTCTCGGTCGCCCTTGAGAATCAGCCCGGTCGGCTGGCCGCGGTGTGCCGCATCCTCGCGGCCAGCGGCATCAACATCCGGAACCTGTCGGTGCTCGACAACATCGAGCAGGGCGTCATCCGGATCATCCCGAACGATCCCGAGATCGCCCGCCGGCTGTTGAAGGACGCGGGCCACCACATCGTCGAGGCGGACGTGATCGTCGCCGACATGCCCGACGCGCCCGGCACGCTGGCCTCCGTCTCGCAGGCATTGGCCGATGCACACATCAACATCGACTACGCCTACGGAACCGAGGACCAGGGCGAGAGGTCCGTCCGGTTGGTCCTGAAGGTCTCCAACCTGCCCCGGGCCACGCAGGTGTTGAATTCCCTGCCGACCTGAAACCACGCGCTGCCATGAAAGCGATCCGGCACGGCAGCATCGGCATCCTCCCGGCGGGCGCGCTCGGCGCGGCGTTCTTCTCCCAGCTCACGGCCGGCCTGACCAAAGTCGACGGGTTGGTTTTCTTCATCGGACGAAGCGGATCGACCAGTGGTCGGGCGCTGGCCGAGGGGGGCTTCCTGCGGTTCGAAGTCGACGGGAACGCGAACAGCATCCCCCTCGAAGGCGTGTTTTTTGCGGGATTGCCTGAATGTCTTGAACTCAACCAACTGCCCGAGGTTCTCCTCGTCTGCCCGAATCCGGACCAACTTCTCGGCGTCCTCGACGAATACGTCGGCCTTCTCGAAGCGCTGTTTGCCACCAACCAGCTGTCGCCCCAGGCGATGCCCACGTTGGTCCTCAGTTCCAACGGCATCTACTTCTCGCGGGCGCGGCAGATGTTCATCGAGCGATTGGAGGAGTCCACGCTCTTCGGGCGTTTGCCGGACCTGTGGCCGGACCTGATGTCGCGCATCATCGGGCGGGTCATCCGCGGTGTGACGATCCAGACGGGCATCCGCCGGGGATCCGGCGCCCATGCCGTCTATGTTCCTGGACCGTCGGGAATCACCCGCTTGGCCGGCGGCGACGATGCGCTGCGGCGTCGGGCCCACGCGCTGTTGGCGGGGCGCGGCGCCTGGTTTGAGCTGGCCGGTGAACGCACCCCGACCCGTCTCGAGTTCGACAAGGCGCAGATCAACCTGTGCTCCAATCTTCTCGGGCAGATCTATTCGCTATCGGCGCCCGGCGGTTTTCGGCCGCTGAAGGTCTGCGAGATCTACGCGCCCGAGCACGACGACGAGATCCGCGAACTCACCCGCAACGCCTTCCTCGTGGGCCGGGCCGTTCGTGCCTACGGCCCTGACGAAGACCGGGAAAAACTTCACCTCGACTTGATCCAGGCGGCCACGAAGCCCTCGCAGCATGTGCCCTCGAGCGTCCAACTCCTCGCGATGGGGCTGCGCGACCGCACCCTGAAACCGGAGCTGACCCCGACCGAAGCGTGGCTGCTCGACCCGCTCATCCGCTACGCGCGCACCGGCGGCCTCGAATCGACCGCGCGATACTTCGAGGCCCTTCGCGAGAAGCTCCTCGGCCTGCTTCGAGCGGCGGTGGGTGCCCGGGGCGGGAATTGGCCTTGAAATCACCGGCCTCGTTCCTAGCGTGCAGGGGTCTTCTCCCGGCCATGTCGACTCTCAGAAAATCTCTTGTGACGGTTCTCGTGGGTGGTCTGGTTTTCCTCGGTGGTCTGCCTGATTCCCGCGCCGCCGAATCCGTTTCCACCAACGCCGCCGTGCCGGACAACGCCGAACTGCAACAGGCGTTGGCCGCCGGTGTTCGCCTCCAGGAACGGCTTCACGGAACGATCCTCGCCATCGAACAGGCGCGGACGGAAGCGGCGGCCGCCGCGAAGACGAATGCCGAGGCCATCGCGGCCCGCTTGGAGATGTTGGAGAAGTCGATCAGCCGCCAGCGCGACGACGAAATGCGGGCGGCGCAGAGTTCGACCCGCGCCATGCTCATCGCGTCGGGGGTGTTCGCGAGCGTCGGCGTGTTGGCCTTGCTGGTGACGACCTGGTTCCAGCTTCGCGGCATGAACCGCCTCGCCGAGATCGCGTCCGGCACCCAGTCGATGCGGTCGATCGGCTCCGGACCGAACCCATCGTTGCTGGGCTCGGGTGGCCAGGGCCAGTTCGGTCCCGATCCTTCCAGCGTGCGGCTGATGGAAGCCCTGGAGCGGATGGAGAAGCGCATCCACGAACTCGAGCACACGGCGGTCGCGCCATTGCCCGAAGGAGAGCAGGCCCGCGCCGCCAGAGCCGCGGTCGGCGAGGCCGTGTTGGTGAATGGCAATCAAAACGGCGCCGGCAACGGCCAGCATTCCGAACCCGAGGACAAGCTGTCCACGCTGCTTGGTAAGGGGAAAGCCCTGTTGAATCTTGGACAGGCCGAGAAGGCGTTGGCCTGCTTCAACGCCATCCTCGCTGAAGAGCCCGGGAACGCCGAAGCGCTTTTCCGCCGCGGCTCGGCTCTGGAGCGGCTCAAGCGTCCGGAGGAAGCCCTCGCCGCGTATGACCAGGCGTTGGCCGCGGATCCCTTCCATACGCAGGCCCATCTGGCGAAGGGCGGGGTCTACAACCAGCTCGAACGTTTCAGCGAAGCGCTTGATTGCTTCGAGCAGGCCATCAAGACACAGCAGCGAGTCACGGCGTGAACGGAGGGTGTTGCTCCGGCGTCGGGCCACGGATCACGTTTTCTTCCGCCGGAGGACCTGGATGCCGAGTCCCTTGGCGGGATCACTGGTGATCAGGTAGGTGAAGACCATTTCATCGATGTCCTGCAGGGTCCAAGGCTGGAGATCCGTCGCGCCGTTCTTGGTGAAGACAATTCCGTCCGCGATGAAGACGGCCGCATGCATCGGAGTCCCGTCAGGATCCTTCAGAAGGATGATGTCGCCGAACTTCAGGGGTTGGGAAACCGGTGAGAAGTCCCGCTTTAGGGCGGCCATGACTGATTGAAGATCGGAGACGTGTTCGGGCTCCAAGCCATTGAAGAAGTTGAGCGCAGACCAGAAGCAGTCGGGCGGTGGTTCCTTCGTTGATCTTCCCGGCTCCGGATAGGTGTAGAGGAGGTTTCTCGGGAAAGCCGGCAGCAACTGGGTGACGGGAATGGTAGAGCCCCCGTGGACCCGGGCCGCGGCGTCCAACAACGGCCTGACCTTGCGTTCACGGCCACCCGTTCCCCAGTAGCGCGCCATACCATCGATGTCAGCCGTGGAATCGACCCTCAGATTGAGCACTTGGGACGGGGTGCGGGAGAGGCTCCGAATCAGACGGGACTTTGAACCCGCGTCCAACTCCGCGAATACTTGCGGATCGGAGAAACAGATCGCGGTTCCGCGTGGGTAACAGAGGCCGGTCAGCTTGGTCACGGTGGCCTCGGGCAATCCGGATTCCTCGAGCCATCCTGACACGAGGTTTGAAGGACTGCTAAACGGGCAACGTTGGTAGGGGTTGAGGTCGCTGAGGGCCAGAATCCGGTAGATCCGGCTGCGGGAATAGGGCGAGAGTCCGCTTAGGAGCCCTTCATCCGGTTCCACTACCACCATCCTCTCGGCCAATGTCCAACGGGCCGGATCTGTGGCCGCAGCCAGTTGATCTGCTGTCAGGCCGGCGGAGCGGAACACATTCGACACGGCGGCGGCTTGCATGGGGAAAACCCACGGCCGCTGCATCCAGAATTCCGGATCGGTCACTCGACCTTCTTCGGGCCATTGGAGGTCGATCTGGACCCGTGAAATCTTGCCCCACGGCGCATTCGTCGGCTGGAACTGTCGTGGGAAACCGGTCCAATTCTCCTCTTTCACCTGCGTGAGCATCTCCGTCGGTTGCCCGACGGACGGCACCTCGGCGCCATGCAGGCTCGCAGCCATATGAACACAGCTTCCAACGGTGAGAACGAAAGCCCGGACGAAGCGGTTGGTTGATTCGAATGTCATTCAGGCCCCGATGCCGGTCTGACGAAGCACGACAACGCAACGGTCCGGCAGACTACACCAGGACGGGACGTCGGCAAAAAAGAACTCCTGCCCCTAGGGCGAATCGTGCGGCATTTCGCCGCGACGACGGTCTATCTGTCCCGGAAGAAAACCAACAGCGCGGCTCCGAGGATCACGCGATACCAGCCGAAGACGACCAGCGTGTGCGTCTGCACAAAACGCATCAGCCACTTCACGACGACGAACGCGCTGACGGCCGCCGCGAGGGTGGCGATCAGGACCATCCCCCATTTTTCCTGGCCGGCCGTTCCTTTGCTGATGGATGAAACGATCCTCAATCCGCCGGCAGCCAGCAGCGTGGGGACGCCGACGAGAAATGAAAACTCGGTGGCAATCGGCCGGCTCAAACCCAAGGCAAGTGCGAACAGGATGCACGCGCCGGACCGGCTGGTGCCGGGGAACACCGCTGCCGTGAGTTGGGCGACAGCCACCGCGATGGCGATGGTCCAGGTGACGGTGGTCGATGGAGTCCGTTTCTTGGCCATGGCTTCCACGGCGAAGATGACGAAGCCGCCAATCAGCGTGGCCCAGGCGATGGGCGCGACTTCCTCCGGGAGTTGCAGGCCGAGCTTCTTGATCACCAACCCGCCGGCGCCGGTGATGCCGAAGGCAACGACTAGCTTGGCGAGGTAGTCCTTGTTCTCGGGTTTGGACCAGTTCACGAGGAGGTCCTTGACCCGTGCGGAGAAGGCCAGCAGCACCGCGAGCACGGCGCCGGATTGGATCACCACGTTGAAGAGATCGCTCTGTTTGGGGAGTAGTCCTGAATTCTCGACGATGAGGAGGTGTCCCGTGGAGGACACGGGCAGGAACTCGGTCAAACCTTCGATGATTCCGAGGAAAATGGCGGCCAACCAGTCGGGCATGGCTGTTTAGACCCGGGAACCCGCAGTGAAACAAGGCCCATGTGCGTCGGAACGGACATTGCCAGCGATTCGGAGGAGGAGTTCTTTTTTGTCAGTCTTACTGAAATGTCGTTCGCGGTAAGCCAATCGAAACAATCCCGGCAAAACTCGACCCAATGAAAACCTTACTGAGCTGCATTCTGGCAATCGGCGCTGCAGTCGCCGCACATGCGCAATCGTCGTTCACCGTCACCTTGTCCGGTGCGAACGAACGGCCGACCCCCAACGCTTCCACCGCGACCGGTAGCGGAACGCTGACGCTTACCGGATCGGATCTGGCTTACAACATCACGTATTCGGGGCTGACCGCGAACGGGTTGTCCGGGCAGCACATCCATGGAAACGCCGATACGACAACGACCGCCGGCGTCCTTTTCACGCTGAGCGGCGGTGTTGCGGGTTCGACGTCCGGGACCCTTGCCGGGACGATCACCGGATTGACTGCCCCCCAGATCACAGCGCTTCAGAGCCAGCTTTGGTATGTGAACATCCATACAACTCCCACTTTCGGCTCCGGCGAGATCCGCGGCCAGATCGTGCCCGTGCCCGAACCCGGCACGCTGGCCTTGGTCGGCCTCGGTGGTCTTGGCCTCTTCGGCGTTCTCCGGCGGCGCGCCTGATCCGACATTTCATCTGCGAATAGAAACGCCGGCCATAGTGGCCGGCGTTTTCTTTGCGGAGATCCGGAGGTTGGGTCAGGCCGGTTTGGCGACCATCTTGGAAAACCAGCTGCGGCTCTCCAGGTCACGGTGCCTGACCTTGAGCAGTCCAAGATTGGACTGCCAGGCGATGAAGACCTTGTGCCACTGGTTCTCGATGCCGCGCAGCGAGCCTTCCGGCAGCTCGGCCAGAAAGCGAAGCGAGGGTGCGGATGAAACAACGGTGATGACCTCCTCCTTCGACGGATTGGTGCAGTCCACCTTGGACAGGATCAGCTCCAGTTCCTGCACGAGGACGCTCTTCACGTCGAGGAACTGCACCTCGTCGTCCTGTGTGAACTTGCGCGAGCGCGCGGCGGAGATGAAGTGGCTGAACTGCTTCCAGCATTCGAGATAGTTCTCCAGCTGGAGGATCAGGTGGTCGAGTTCCTTGGTGTTCATGTCGCGATCGGCGCAGCGGCCGCCTGTTGGGATTCCGGAGTTTGTGGGTGGAGAAAGACGATGGCACCGCCGCGCATTTCCTTGGCGGTGACGCGCAGGCCGCCGAATTCGAACACCAGTTCGGTCAGCGTCAACTGGGCGGCCTGGGCTTCGCGGAAGGCTTTGAGGACCGCGCCCGCAAGTTCCTTTTGGAGCGCCGCGGAGAAGCTTGCCGGAACGGTGGAGCTGATGATGCGGCCGCGGGCGTCGATGGTGAAAGCGCCCTTGAGACAGGGTTCCTTGGTTTGCCGGGCCGGGGGTCGTGTTTTTGAGAATAGGCTCATGCCGCCGAAAGTTGCTTGGTCTTCTCCCTGACTTCGGCGGGAGTGAGTGAACGGTTAAGCCCAAGACAGACGAGATTCTGTTCAACGGCCGACATACCGACGTGGCGTTGCAGCCCGAGGCCCTCGATCTGGCGCAGCGGACCGAGTCCCAGCTTGCGGCCGACGGCTTCGAGGTTGCCCCAGGTTTTCCGGGCCCATTGGAACACGGCCGTGTCCGAGCCGGGTGCCGCGTCGGTGGTCGGCGTGGCGGCCTTCAGTTCAGAGGGCAGGGGAAGCGCCCCGCTCAGGAGGAACTCGACCCCGGCGGTGGTCTCCACGTTGCTCAGCCTGGAGGGCAGGGCTTCGGTGACCCGGTCGGTTCCTTCGGCGTTGTAGGTGCTGATTTCGGCCAGCTGTTCGTCCGCCGCCTGGGCTGAATCGAGCAGCAGCGCTTGCCAGGAGACGTCGATCCTACGATGGCGATCAGGCTCGGCCGGAAGCATCTCGAAGCTGCCGGCCTTCCAGCGCATCAATTCCGAAAACGCGGGTTCCCCTTCCAGGTTTGCGACTTCGGCGTCGACGACTTCACCGCTGTTGATCCAGATCCGGCCGCAGTTCGTTCCGTGCTCGAGCTTCAGCACGGACGAGCTTTGGGAAAGGCACTCGAGCTGGACGAGGTCGACCAGGCTCTTGTGCTGGATGCCGCGGAAGCCGCCGCCAAAATTGTCGACCAATCCCTCGATGCAGCTCTGGAACAGGGCGAGATCCTCGTCCGACGCGGGCTTCTCCCAGACGAGGTCCACGCCCGCGCTGTAGGCCCTGGAACGCATGGCCGGGTCTGACGTCGGCATCATTACGACATATCGCAGCTTCGGGAAACGGCGGCGGACGATGCTGAAGACCTGGAGACCGTCCATGCCCGGCATGTCGAAGTCCGACACCATGAGCGCGACCGGTGTGCTCTCAAGGAGAGCGAGGGCCTTCGCGCCCGACGTGCAGGTCACGATCTCGGGCCGCGTGGGCATGGTTTCGAGGGCCTTCCTGTAGCGGTCCAGGAGGTCCACGTCGTCGTCCAGAAGAAGTATTCGATGTGTGGAGGGCATGATTCGAGCTCTCTCGCATGTATGGAAACGGCCGAAATCGAATCCCGGTTAAGGGCGGAATCGATCCCGCCGACCATACGAAAGCCGGGAAGAGCAGAAACCCGGCCTGACGCATCATGTTTGCAGCACTGAAAAAAATGTTCGGCCGCGGAGAGGCGGAAGTCGCCACGACTTCAACCTTTCCACCCCCTCCCATCGCACCGGTCCGCGCCGCAGCCCCCGCTCCGGTCCAGAGCCCCGCGCGGGTAACGCCGCGCACCGGCGAGTTGTCGCCCCGCGGTCCGGCAGCCCCACCGGCGCCGCCGACTCCATTTGCCGCCGCCCCGCACGCGGGCCGGGTGCCCGTTGCCACCGCGCCTGCCAACCGCTCCGGAGATTCCGCCGCCGCCGGGTTCGTCGCGATTCCCATGAGTTTGATCGCGGGGCGGATTCCGCCCGAGGTCGCGCAGATCTGTCTTCCGATGGCGGCGGGCGAGTCGGCCATTCCGCTTGCGCTGGTGCTTCCGCAGTTGTCCCGCGGCTCCGTCAAGATCCCGCTTTCCGTCATTCGCGCGGGTGCGCCGGAACAGGCGTTCAAGGGATCGGCGCTGGCGAACGATGTGGACATCGTCCTTCCCCTCGGCGAAGTCGTCTCGCGGCTGGATCCGTCCACGCTCGCGCGTCGGCGGCCGGTCAAACGGTGGGATGCGCCTGCGGAGTTGGGCAATCTGTTCGGGCCGAAGGGTGAAACGATCAAGCCGGCCAAGGCGTTCTTCAACGACTCCCAGGCTCCGTCGCTCGACCCGTCGCAAACGTCCCCCGCCAGCGCCACCGCGACGAGCGGCGACACCGCGTTCCTCTACGCATTGAGCCGGGCGTCGCTGGAGGAAAAGCCGATCGCGATGAATGCCATGGCGGCGATCCCCGGTCCGGCCAAGTCGGGATCGGCGCCGGCCGCTGCGGCAGCGCAGAGTCCCTCCCCTGCGCCGCGTGCAACGGTCCAGGCGGCCGCTCCAGTTGCGCCGGTGGCGAACGCCGCCTCGGCGGGCGAGAAGGTCACGATTTCGCTGGCTCAGGTTTGCGAACGATGGCCCGAGCCTGTCCGCGTCGAGATCAACAAGCTCCGGCTGGCCGGTTCGCAGATCGCGATTCCGGCGTCCGACATGGAGCCCGTTCTCAAGACCGGTCGCGTCGCTTTCACGTGGAGGCAGGTGGCCGGATGGCTGACGCCGCAGGCAGTCGCCGTCGGCCCGGAACACGCGGAGCTGAAGCTGGAGTTTCCCCTGTCCGTCGTGGCATCGCTCTTCCTGTCGCGGTTCAAGGCCCGGGACGGCAAAAAAGTGACGGTAGGCGCGGACATCCCCGATGTTTTTGGCAATGCCACTGGCGCGCCGGCGAGGCCCCAGGTCAATCCGGCGCCGGCCGCTGTTCCTGTGCCGGAACCCGTGCCGGTAGCGGAGGTGCGATTGCCGCCACAAGCGCCGGTGCCCGCGGCTGAAGTTGCCGCGCCGGCAGCGCCGACGCCTATTCCGTTTTCTTTGGCCAAGTCCGCGCCAGCCCCGGTCGCCCCGGTGTTCGCGGCTCCGCAGCCGGTCGTTGCGCCGGTGGTCACCACGCCGGTTGCCCCGGCCCAGGTCTCCCGGCTTGGCGCGCTGTTCGGCCAACCCCAAAAATCGAACTGGGAACCGGCCGAGATCGTGCAGCGGCTCTGCAACTTGCCCGGCGTGGCGGGTGCCGTGATCGCCCTGCCGGAAGGCCTCCCCGTCGCTTCGCAGCTTCCACCGCACATCAGTGCCGACGCGTTCTGCGGATTTCTTCCGCAGATGTTCGCGCGCATCAACCAGTATACCCGCGAGCTGAAGATGGGTGAATCGACCCGACTCGTCATCGATGTCAATGGCTGCGCGATGATGGTCTTCCGCACGGGCCGCGTCTATTTCGGAGTCCTCGGACAAAGCGGCGCCAGCCTGCCGGCCGCCCAGCTGTCCCTGGTGGCGACCGAGCTCAACAACCTTAATCCGTAACTGTCACACCATGGCTATCATCAATCAGGCCACCCGCGAGCTGCAGGTGAAAATCGTCTACTACGGTCCCGCCAAATGCGGCAAGACCACCAACCTCGAGCAGGTCCATGCGAACGTGCAGAACGTGCAGGAGAAGGGGAAACTCGTGTCGCTTGCGACCAGCTCTGACCGGACGCTGTTCTTCGACTTCCTTCCGATCGAGGCGATGGCGATCAAGGGCTTCAAGACCAAGTTCCAGCTCTACACCGTTCCCGGCCAGGTGATCTACAACACCACCCGGCAACTCGTGCTGCGCGGGGTCGACGGCATCGTCTTCGCCGCGGATTCGCAGTGGGACAAGATGCAGGAGAACGTCGAGAGCTTCCAGAACCTCGAGGAGAACCTGAAGAATCTGAAGCTCAACCTCGCGGACATCCCGTATGTCATCCAATACAACAAACGCGACCTGCCCGGGGCCGCGCCTGTCGACTACCTGGAGTATTTGTTGAACAACCGCGACGTGCAGGTGCCGTCCTTCGAGGCCTGCGCCTCGAAGTGCGAGGGGGTTTTCGAGACGCTGAACATGATCACGCGCCTGCTCCTCCATAAGTTCATCAATGAAAGCCAGCGCAAGGCCGCCTGAGGGCCACACCCATGCTGAGCCTTCCACAGCTCATTGAAGAGGATGTCGCCGTCCTCGACGCCGCGCTCGGAGACCTGATCACCAGGTCCGAAGCGACGGCCGCGCTCGTCATCGACAAGGGTGGGCCGCTCATCATCGAGCGCGGGAATTGCGACGACTTCGACACGACGACGATGGCCGCGCTTGCCGCCGGCAGCTACTGCGCCAACCAGGCCATCGCCGGCCTCGTGGGTGAGTCGGATTTCAGCAGCGTCTATCAGCAGGGGGTGGCCCATTCCCTTCTCGTCCAGAACGTGGATGACCAGCTCCTGCTCGTCGTCATCTTCCGTGCGTCGCTCAGTGTCGGTGCCATCAAATATTTCGCGGCGGGCACGACCCACCTCATTGCGACCCAGCTGAACCGGGCGCGCGAGCGGGCGCCGGACGAGGGGATGGACCTAGTCGAGCTCAACCTGGCCGACACGTCGTCCCTCTTCCAACGCCGGGAACCCGAGCAGCAACGGGCTGGATAGGCTGTCCGGTCGGTTTGATTCTTCGGGCTTCAGGCCCGTGGGCGGGTCCGCTAGCGTCCGGGCCGATGATCCATCCGACCGCCGTCATCCATCCGCGTGCGCAACTCGATCCCTCCGTCGAAATCGGCCCAATGGCCGTGATAGACGAGCACGTGATCGTCGGGCCGCGCTGCCGCGTCGGTCCGTTCGTCTACCTCACCGGGCACACGACGTTTGGTGCGGACAATGTCATCCATGCCGGCGCCGTGCTCGGGGACGCGCCGCAGGACTTCAAGTATCGCGGTGAACCAACTCGTCTCAGGTTCGGCGACAGGAACATCATCCGCGAACAGGCCACGGTCCATCGGTCGAACAACATGGAGGGGGAAACCGTTGTCGGGTCGGACAACCTTCTCATGGCCCACTGCCATGTGGGCCACGATGTCGTGGTCGGC
The DNA here is from genome assembly GCA_043754645.1 of Verrucomicrobiales bacterium. Lineage (GTDB taxonomy): Bacteria > Verrucomicrobiota > Verrucomicrobiia > Limisphaerales > CANJSG01 > CANJSG01. Next base: position 13,665 of record JAYUUX010000668.1, read on the forward strand.
GACCGGGTCATCCTGTGCAACGGCTCGGCGATCGCCGGCCATGCGGTCATTGGCGACCGTGTCTTCATTTCCGCCAACGGTCTTGTGCATCAGTTCTGCCGCGTGGGAATGCTTGCGCTGATGCAGGGCGGGGCCGCGATCAGCATCGATCTGCCCCCATTCTGCGTCGCGAGCGGTGGCAACGCGATCAGGGGCCTCAATACTGTCGGCCTGCGTCGGGCGGGGTTCACTGCGGCGGATCGGCTCGAGCTCAAGGCCGTCTACCACGCGCTCTTCCGCAGTCGGGCCAAGTTCCGACAAGTGCTGGAGGACGCGGCCAACCGGTTTCACAGCGCGGCTGCTCGGACGATGATCGACTTCGCCGCGAGTTCGAAACGCGGCCTGTGTCGCGACCTCTCGATGCGGGACCGAGCCGCGAACGATACCGACGACCTGGATTGAGCCAATGGGCTCGGCGGACATTTGGATGGCTGGCAGTTCTCCCGGCTTGCCAGTGGGGATTTCGATTACCAGTCTCACTGCCCATGCAATCCCATGAGATGCTTCGGGAGGTGTTTGAGAGAACCAGTCCGAAACAGATTTCGTCCGAGCTCGGGCTGTCTCTGTCCCTCATCTACAAATGGGCTGAGCCCGCTTCGGAGGATGGAAGCGGCGCCACCAACCCCCTTGATCGCATGGCCCAGCTCGTTCGTGTCACCAAGGACGAACGCATCGTGCAGTGGCTGGCGGAGCACGCGGACGGGTTCTTCATGAAGAACCCGAAAAAGAAGTGGCCGCATCCATTCTACGTCGTCCCTGCCACGAACCATATCGTCCAGGACTTTGCGGACCTGCTGTCAGTCATCGCCACCGCCGCGGCCGACAGCCACATAACGGTGAGGGAATCGAAGGCCATTCGTGCGCGCTGGGAAGAGTTGAAATCGATCACCGAGGGTTTCGTCCACTGCTGCGAGGAAGGGAATTTCCGGCCGATCGAAGAAGCCTCGGAGAAGGAAAAGCAGCGCGAAGCCGGGAATTAGGTGCTCGACCGGTCCTCGGCGTTTTGGTGGGGGGTTAGCACAGGATTTGGATTCCGGTTTCCAGAAACTCTCAACGGTGCTCTTGGACGGTTTTAAGGGCGGCCTTTTTTTGGGGACTTTTGCGAGGACAACTTCAGGTGAAATCCGAAAGATCCTGAGTGCATGCTGGGATACGGCGCCGTACGGTAACGATAGCTGAGCTTTGAACCAGGGGCCTTTTTGGGATGTCGGTTCTGGTCCGCTGATTGGGTCGGGCTGCTTCCTTTGGTTCCGATGGAGAGCGCGTAGGATTTGTCGACTTGCCGCACGGATTTACTCCTGCGGTCCGCGAGTGCGGCGTTCGCGGTTTTAACGTTCATAAAAGTTTGATGTTGAAACGATAAAGGATCGACGCCCTATCCCGTTGTCCGGCCGCGAGTTGGTGTAAGGGTCTCAGAAAATCCTTTCCAAATCGGCCGGACAAAAAATTAAGTTACACATGTGCCCAAGATCTGGGCTATCCTCCCGTCACACGAATGAGAAAACCCGCCTCGCCTTTGTCCATGCTGCTGGCTGTGGATGCGACTTTGCAGTCCGCCCGCAACCGGTCGTCCGGGCAGTCCGGTCGTCTGGCCCGTCAAAAAATGGCGGCTGAATCCGGGTCCAATCAAAACGGATCCGCGCCCCTTGTCTCGCCTGAAAACGCCTCAGCTTCCGGGTCCGACACCCAGATGTTCACGCGCTGAGTCCGCACGCACGCTTTGCCCGGGTGATGACAGTTTCCGCCACTGCCCGGGCTTTTTCTGCCCCTGCCTTAAGGACCTGCTCAACATAGTCCGGGTTCTTCTCGAGTTCCGCCCTCTTGGACCGCGGCTCGGCGAAGTAGTTCCAGTAGTGTTCGAAGAGGGCTTTCTTCAGATCTCCGTAGCCCATTCCGCCCCCCCGAAGTCGCTCTTCGATTTCCTTCGCGACATCGGCTGGCGCTACAAGTTTGAGGAGCTGGACCGCTGAATTTTTGTCGGCGTCCGGCTTGGGTTCAGCGGGTGTTCGGCTGTCCATGACGATCGACATCACTTTCTTCCGAAGGACCTTTTCGTCGCCAAAAATCTCAAGGGTATTGCCGTAGCTCTTGGACATTTTCTGGCCATCAGTGCCCGGGACTATTGCAACGTCTTCGCGGATCTGCGGCTCTGGAATGACGAAGGTTTGTCCATAGAGCTGGTTGAATTTGGCGGCGATGTCGCGGGTGACCTCGAGGTGCTGTTTCTGGTCTTTGCCGACCGGGACGAGGTTCGAATCGTAAAGCAAAATGTCCGCTGCCATGAGGACGGGGTAGGCAAAGAGCCCATGGTTCACCGCGCCGGTATCGCCCTCCGCCAGCCGGGCGACCTTGTCCTTGTAGCTGTGGCAGCGTTCGAGAAGGCCCATCGGCGTGACCGTGCTAAGCATCCAGGCGAGCTCCGCGTGCTGGGGCGTGTCGGATTGCCGCCAGAAGACGCACTTCGCGGGATCGAGTCCGCAGGCGAGGAAGTCCAAAGCCACGTCGCGGGTGTATTGTCGGCGCTTTGCCGGATCGGTCAGCGACGTCATCGAGTGGTAGTCCGCGATGAAGTAGAAGGCCTCGCCCTTCTCCTGGAGTTCAATCGCCGGCCGCATGGCACCGAAATAGTTGCCAAGGTGCAGGGCGCCGGATGGCTGGATGCCGGTCAAAATTCGCATTGTGCGGAAAATAGGGAACGATTCCGAGGCGGAGAAGAGTGAAGTTCGGCCGGCGCCGCAGTGAAACACCCGCGGTAGCCGCGGCGAAGCCTGAGCAAGCCTCCGTAGGCGATGTGCGAGATCGAGTCTATGGGAGCGCAGATGAACCACCGTCGGCCGTCCGGACCGAATTGGAGGTGGAGCGGCTTCGGGATGTCGCGCGGGATCACGATTCCACGCCGAAACCCGGGACGGTGCTTCACCGCTTGCGCGGCCGCGGCCAAGTGGGAAACGGTGTCGTCGGTAGGGGTTCGATATTGGTTCCGATCTTGGTGCCTTCGGCGCCAGATGTTTGAGCATTCAAGCAATCCGGGTCGGGCCAAAAGCGGTCACAGATTCCGCTACCGAACGATCACGCATGAATGGCGTGGGGCGCTGAACCCGGAAATCGGCCCGCAAATTCGAAAGCTTTCCCCGATTCGGCCCGATGAGAGCGTCGCAAATAGTTCAATTTGGTCATTGCCCACGACGGAAAAGGGTGCAGCTTGGCGTCCGTCTGTTCGATCGCAAGTTCTTGGTCAGGCATGGTGGATCTCAAGTGAACGTTGTTCAGTGGTGATTCTAAACCCGGTAGTCGGGAACAGTCTGTCGGATGCAGTGGTTGGTTACGGACAACATATCACATGAACAACAAGCTCTTCGTGGGCAACCTCTCCTTCAATACGACTGAAAACGCGCTCCACGACGCGTTCTCGGCCCATGGCACCGTCCTTGAAGCGAACCTGATGATGGATCGCATGACCGGCCGCCCCCGCGGTTTCGGTTTCATCACCATGGACTCCGCTGAATCCGCCCAGAAGGCGATCGACGCCCTCAATGGCGCCCAGCTCGACGGACGCGCCCTGACTGTCAACATCGCCAAGCCCCGTGAAGAGCGGACCGGCGGCGGCGGCGGCGGTGGCGGCGGCGGCGGA
>JAYUUX010000669.1:0-2670 GCA_043754645.1 Verrucomicrobiales bacterium
CGCGACGCCGATCGTCAGCGTCACACCGAAGCCCTTGATCGGTCCCGTTCCGAGGACGATCAGGATGATCGAAGAAATCAGCGACGTCAGATGCGAGTCGAAGATCGTCCCGAACGCGCGGTCGTAGCCCGCGGCGATCGCCCCACGGAGGGATTTGCCGGCCGCCAACTCCTCGCGGATGCGTTCGTAGATCAGGACGTTGGCGTCGACCGCCATGCCGATCGTGAGCACGATGCCGGCAATGCCCGGTAAGGTCAGCGTCGTGCCGATCGAACACATGACGCCGAGCAGCAGGAAGCTGTTCAGCACAAGGGCGATGTTCGCGACGAGACCGGAGAGCCGGTAATAGATCAGCATGAACACCGAGACGGCGAGCAGGCCGTAGATGGATGCGTTGAATCCGTCCCTAATGGACTTCTCACCCAACGAAGGGGCGACCGTGCGGACGGAGTCGATCTTGAGCGGGGCTTCCAACGGGTTTTCCAGGACGTTGGCCAGCTCGAGGGCTTCCTTCAGTTCGTATGAACCCGAAATCTGGCCCCGGCCGCCGGTGATCGGCTCGGTGATGTTGGGCGCGGAATAGAGGACGCCGTCGAGGATGATGGCCATGCGGCGGCCGACGTTTTCCCGGGTGGTCCTCGCGAACGCATCAGCGCCCGCGGCATCCAGTTCGAAGCTGATGATCGGGCGTCCTGACATCGGATCGCTCACGACCATTGCCCGGACGATGTTCTTGCCGTTGAGACCGGCGCTGCTGCGCTTTTCGACCACCACGGGGACCAGCTCGTCCTGTCCGTTCTGACCCTTGCGCCGCTCCTGCTTGATCTCGAAGCCGGGCTCCACGGCGCCCTGGGACAACTGCTCGTTGCTGTTATCCGCCACCATCTTGAACTCGAGGAACGCCGCTTTCTTGATCCGGATCAGCGTGCTTTCGAACTCGCTCTCGGACAGTCCGGGCATCTGGACGATGATGCGGTTGTCACCGGCAGGCTGAAGAACGGGTTCCGCAACGCCGAGCGAATCGATGCGCTTGCGCAGCACCTCGATGGCCTGCTCCACCAGACGGCTACGCTCCTCGGACTCCTCCATGCCCGATACCGCGTTGGTGCCGACGGTCGCCTTGTTGGTGACGTCCAGGCTCAGCATGAACTCGACGCCGCCCTGCAGGTCGAGGCCAAGACGGATCTTGCCGGCGGCCTTTTTCTGGATGGCCTTGAGCACCGCGTCGTTCCGGTTGGCCTCACCGGCGGTGCCGATGGTCGGGAAGTAGCGGGTGATGTCGTTGGTGCCGACGGCGGCCTTGAGGTTGCCGTAGGGGTTTGCCGAATTCGTCTTCTGCATCGCCTCCGCACGCGCGACGATGGCGGCAAAATTGGTGTCCTTGCCCGAGGCTTGGCCGGTGAAGGTCACGAACAGGTCCCGCGGCGTCGGCGGGATCAGCTCGTAGGAGGCCCAAAATATGACGAAGAGGACAATGGCCCATCTCGAGGTGTTATTGCGGCTCATGGAAAGGAACGGGAAGGGTTCTGCGGTATCAGGCCGACGCGTTTTCGGCGCCGCGCTCGGTGACTTCGGTCACGGATGATTTCAGGATTTCAAACTTGGACTCGCCCGAACGGACGTTGACGTGTTTTTCCTTCACGGCGGTCACTTCTCCGACGATGCCGCCGGCGAAGACAACCTTGTCGCCCTTGCGCAGGCTCTTCAGGACGTTTTCGTGTTCCTTGGCCTTCTTCTGCTGGGGACGGATGAGCAGGAAATAGAACACGACCACCATCAACACGAGCGGAACGAAACCCGTCCACGCTGGCGCAGTCGGCTGGGTCGTCTGGGCAAAAAGGCCCGATACATCGGCAAAATTCATAGTCTCAAAAAGTGAGCCGCAAACCTTTAGGGTCGGAAATGGCTTTGGCAAGCCCGGCTTTGGGTGAATTCAGGCGCTTATTCCTTGGCCAAACCAGCGGCCTGCCGGGCGGTCAAAACCTTTTGTGACGGGCGGTAGTTCCCGATGAACTCACGCCTGAATTCGCCGAACGTTCCCGCCGCCAGATGGGTCCGGATGTCCTCCATGACCCTCAGATACAGATGGCTGTTGTGGATGCTGACCAGCCGGAGTCCGAGGATCTCGTTCACGTTGAGCAGATGCCGGATGTAGGCCCGCGTGTGGTGTTGGCAGGCGAAGCAGGTGCAGCCTTCCTCGATGGGCCCGAAGTCCATCTTCACCGCACCGCCCTTAACCGCGAACGTGCCTTTCCGCGTGAAGGCGGTGCCGTTGCGCGCGATCCGGGTCGGCAACACGCAGTCGAACATGTCCACGCCCCTCGCCACCAGTTCGACCATCTGGGCGGGCGTGCCGAGGCCCATCGCGTAGCGCGCCTTGTTCGCGGGCAGATGAGGCTCGGCCAACTCGACGGCCCTCATCATTTCAGGCTCGGGTTCGCCCACGCTGACACCGCCAATGGCGTAGCCGTCGAATTCCATCTCGACCAACTCCTTGGCGCACTTCTCGCGGAGCTTCGGATCCACACCGCCTTGGCAAATGCCGAAGACGAACTGCCCCTTGGCCCTCGGCTGCACGAGGCATTCCTTCGCCCATCGCAACGTCCGATCCACGGCGTTCCTGGCTTCCTGTGCGGAGCAGCCGTGCGGCGGGCATTCGTCGAAGGCCAT
>JAYUUX010000670.1:0-4950 GCA_043754645.1 Verrucomicrobiales bacterium
CAGTGTCGTGGCCGTGGCCGCTGGCGGTTCACACAGTGTGGCCGTGCGCGCCGACGGATCGGTGATCGCGTGGGGCGGCGGTCCGGCGACCAATGTCCCGGCGGCGCTCAGCAATGTTCTGACGGTGGCCGCCGGAGAAAACCACGGCATCGCCCTGCGCGCGGATGGAACCGTCGCCGCATGGGGCGTCAACGCCAATGGCGAGGCCGCGGTGCCTTCGGGTTTGAGCAACGTGGTGGCGATCGCCGCGGGCGGAAGCAACAGCCTCGCGCTTCGGGTCGACGGAACTATTGCGGCATGGGGCGCGGGACCGGCCACCAACGTCCCGGCCGGCCTCGGCGTCATCATGGCGGTGGCAACGGGTGGCGGACATGGTGTGGCCGTGCGGACGAACGGCACCGTCGTAGCTTGGGGCGACAACTCGTTCGGTCAGACGAATGTGCCGGCTGGTTTGACGAACGTCGTCGCCGTGGCGGCCGGGGGAAATCATACGCTGGCCTTGCGGGCGGATGGTTCGTGGCTGGGTTGGGGAAAGGGCACCAACGGCCAGACCAATGCGGTCGCGGGACTGACGAACGTCGCGGCCATTGCCGCCGGGGGAAACCACAGCCTGGCGATTCCGGGCGGCATCCTGCCTTTTCTCACGAGGACCATCCCCGGGCAGACCGTTCCGTTTGGACTCGGTGCGAAGTTTACCGCGAACTTTCTGGCGAGTCCGCCGGTGCTCTTCCAATGGCAGCTGAACGGCACCAACCTGCCGGGTGCGACCGCGAAGACGTTGGTCCTGACGAATCTGGTCCTCAGCCAATCCGGCACCTACTCGGTGATTGTCAGCAACCGTTTCGGGACGATCGCGAGTCCCGGAAGCGTGCTGAACGTGGTGCCCCTCATCTTCGAAAAGGATCTCCAGAGCCAGACGATCTTCCTCGGCGGGTCGGTGTTCATGAGCGTGAGCTCCCAGAGCGTCCTGCCGGTGACCTACCAGTGGCGGCTTTCGGCGACGAATCTGCCGGGCGTGACTGGCGATTCCCTGACGCTGACCAACGTGGCCTATGGACAGGCGGGCAGCTATACGGTTGTCGCGAGCAACGGCGCCGGAACCGTTGTCAGCGCCAAGGGCGTGCTGGCCGTCGTGCCGCTGGCCGCATGGGGCCGCAACTCCAACGGCACCACCACGGTCCCGGGCGGGCTCAGCAACGTGGTCGCGGTCGCAGGTGGCAACACCCACACGCTCGCGCTCCGGTCCGACGGCACCGTCGCCGCATGGGGCGGCGGCCCCGCGACGAACGTGCCGGCGGGCCTTGGCAACATCATGGCCATCGCAAGCGGGCCACACCACGTGTTGGCCCTGCGCACCAACGGCATTGTCACGGCATGGGGCTCCAACACGTTCGGCCAGGCGACGGTGCCGCCGGGCTTGACCAACGCCGCGGCCCTCGCGTGCGGAGATTTCCATGGGCTCGCTCTGAAGCTCGACGGTTCCGTTGTCGCCTGGGGGTTGCACACGTCCGGACAGACGAACGTCCCCGCCACGCTGAGCAACGTCGTCGCGCTCGCGGCCGGCCGTGACTTCAGCATCGCGCTTCGCGCCGACGGATTGCCCGTGGCCTGGGGTGGCAACACCTGGGGCCAGACGAACATCCCGCCCGGCCTGAGCAACGTGGTCGCCGTGGCCGCCGCCGCATCGCGCGTGCTTGCGTTGCGGAACGACGGCACCGTCAGCGCGTGGGGACAATTCGCCCAGGCCGACCTGGATGTGTCGTCCGGCCTCAGCAATGTCGTCGCGCTCTCGGTCGGTGAGGACTGCAATCTGGCCCTGCGCGGCGACGGCATGGTCGTCTCCTGGGGCGACAACTCGTCGGGCCAGACCAACGTGCCTTCTTGGGTAACGCGCGTCGGCGGAATCGGCTCCGGCTCCGCCCACAATCTGGCCGCGCCCGCCATCGGCGCGCCCTTCGTCACGACACGGCTCGCGACGCGCCGGGCCGCTCCCGGCGACACCGTCTTCTTCCGCGTGGAGGCGAACGGGGAACAGCCGCTCCGCTACCAATGGAGGTTCAAGGGCCTTGAACTTCCAGGCCGCACCAACGCCATCCTGCAGTTGGCCAACATCGGACTCGGCGATGAAGGCGATTACTCCGTGATGGTCAGCAACTCCCTCGGAGTCGCCAACGTTGCTTCGGGCCGACTGCTCGTCCCGAAGCCGGTTTTCCAAACGGTCCTGGACAACAACCTCGTGTGGAGCACCGGCGGAACCAATGTCTGGTTCGGCACCTCCGCCCCGACGCACGACGGCCTCGGCGCCGCACAGAGCGGTTCCATCACCAACAGCCAGGAGACTTGGCTGCAGACGTCGGTGAACGGCCCCGGGCGCCTGACCTTCTGGCGGAAGATCTCGTCGGAGCCGGACTACGATTTCCTGGAGCTCTACATCGACGGCGTTCTCCAGCCGGGCCGGATCTCCGGCGAAGTAGATTGGCAGAAGCAGACCAACACGATTCCCGCGGGAACCCACACGTTGCGCTGGCGTTACCAGAAGGACATCGCCGACAGCGGCGGAGCGGACGCCGCGTGGCTCGACGAAGTGGTGTTCACCGGGTTGGTCCCGTTCCAACAGGCAGGAGAAGGCGGAACATCCGTTTCGAACGGTTTTTTTTCAGTGAAGCTTCTTGGATCGGCCGGGTCGGTGCTCGTCCTGGAAAATTCCTTGAACCTGGTCGATTGGTTTCCGCTGCGAACCAATCTCGTGCCCGCGGGCGGACTGGAGTTCTCCATTCCCATCGGCACGAACGACCAGCAGTTCTTCCGCGCGTGGTCGGAGCCGTGACCGCTTTCCCGACCGCGCACTCCGATCGGCGGGCCGTCGGAATTCTACCGCTGGCAAAGGTCGGGGATTGATCGCCGGCGGGAATCTGGGAAAACGGGCGCCGGAAGGATCGATCACCCGCAAAACCCATGAACTGGTTCTACATCGCGAACACCGAACAAAAGGGCCCTGTCACCGACGAAGAGTGGGCCGCGCTGGTTGAAACCGGTGTTGTCACCGCGGAGACGCAGGTCTGGAGAGAGGGCTTCGCGGAGTGGAAACTCTACGGCGAAGTGGCGGCCGCACCGGCGGTCGCGCCGACGGGTGGCTTCACACTGGGGCTGGCCGGCGGCACCTGCTCCGAATGCGGCCAGTCGTTCAAGCACGAGGATCTCGTCAAGATCGGCGGGCGTGCCGTGTGCGGAACCTGCAAGCCGACGATCGTTCAGCAGATCAAGGAAGGTGTTTCTACGGACTCGGCTGCCGAGGAGATTCGCAGAGAGCATCTCAAGCACGAGGCCGCGGTTAGGTCAGTGGGATCGCTCTACATCTTTGGCGGCGGTATGCTGTTCCTCTCCGCGATTGTCGGGATGTCTGCTACGACTCAATCCGCAAATGCGGTTTCTCCTGGTGCTGGGGTAGCCATCGTTACCTCCATCATTCTCGTTGCCTTTGCGGCTGGATACCTGTGGATCGGGATCAGTCTCAGAAAATTAAAACGCCGAGCAAGGATCCCGGCGGGTTTGGTAACCGGCATGGTTCTCCTTGTTGGATTGTTTGGGTGTTTCAGTTCGATCGTTGTTTTGATTGCCACTGGACGAGGGTTTCTTCCGGTGATGCTTTCTTTCCTTCCTCCGTCGGTTTGCAGCTATATCTTCTATCTCCTGTTTTCCCGGAAGGGGACGATGGTTTTCTCCGACCGCTACGGGCAAGTCATCGAGCAGACGCCGCACATCAAATACAGAATGTGGATCGTGCTTAAGGTGTTGCTAATCCTGTTCGGTGTTCTGTTCGTCCTCGGACTGGTGGCTTTGCTGCTCAGGTCTGGATCCGGCGGCAACTAGCAAAGAACGACAAAGCAAAAGGGTCCGAGCGTTTGCTCGGACCCTTTTCGTTTTCTAATCGGAGTCCGCGTCGGCCTACCAACCGCGCTCGATGCTGCGGCGCTGCCAGAGGAACTCGAACATGTTGCCCTCGTGCGGCTGGTCCCAGGAGATCTTCATCGTCGACACGGGCCCGATGTTCAGGCGGTCGATCTCGCCGAAGGCGTAGAGCTGTTCGATGAAGGCGGCGTCCTTGGTGATGGCGGAGCAGGCCAGCGTGTAGCCGATGTGCTTGAGCATCTCGGCCTGCGGCACCTGCACGATGCACGCGTAGGGGCAGAGGTATTCCCGGTTGTAGAGGGGATGCGTGACGCTCTCCGCGTGGATGATGGTCGGGCGAAGATAAACGCCGCCCTCGAAGGCCGCCTTGCGTGGGCCGTTGCGATACTTGGCGGTCACGTCGGTTGCGCCGGGAGTCTTCAAACCGTCCTCGATCTGCGTGTCGATGAAGTCGGCCATCTTGAGGTTGGCGAAGCCCGCGAGCCTGGCGTTCTCGTCATTGTTCGGCAGCGGGGCGAAGGGCCCGATCTTCTGCGCGAGCGCGTCCGCGATCTCGGCGGCGTATTTCGGCACGAGGATGGCCGAGGCGTTGATGCAGGAGCGGCCGCCGTTGTCGCTGATGGAGGCGGCCATGACGTCGATGTAGTCGCGCCAGTTCTCAATGCAGTCGTCGCCGATGAGGAACTTGCTCCAACCCGGGCCGTGCAACTGGATGGCCGGGTTGTTGGCGTATTGGGCCATCGTGTTCTTGTCGCCGAAGATGAGCGCGCGGCCGCAGCTCTTGAGGATTTCTCCGGAGCCTTCGTGGTCGGTCGGATAGTAGCTGAAGGCCTCGGCGGGCGCGCCGGCCGCGATGAAGGCTTGGATCAAACGATACGGCGTCCAGGGCTCTTCCTTGCCGGGCTTGATGACGACGGGCGTCTTCAGCGCGATGGAGGGGAGCCAGAGGGAGTTCACCGCCGGCGAGTTGCTCGGCATGACGAGGCCGAGCGCGTGCGCCGTGGGGAAGAAGCTCAGGCTGGTGCCGAACTGCTCGCCCTG
>JAYUUX010000671.1:0-3997 GCA_043754645.1 Verrucomicrobiales bacterium
CGGAGCGCCTGTTTCTTGGCATCCTCCGCGGTTTGCCCCCGCTGTCGGAGCGTTGCGGCGTGACGACGTTCGGGCGTCTCGGTGCGGAGATAGCGTTGGCGAAATTCGTCGGTTGACGGCAACGGTGGCCGTTCCGCCGTTGGATCGAGTTCGTTGATGTAGGGATAGTCCGACTTGGTCACCCAGGGCAGGGAATCGAGCGGAAGGCGCAGGCCCATCGGGGAATCACCGGGCGCGAGATACATCCGTTCCGAGCGCAGGAACCACGGGCCGCTGACCCAGACGGGCGCGTGATCAATCCACGACCGTTGGATCGGCAGGGCATGGCCCACGATGCTGTCGAGGCCCTTCTCCAGGATCTTTGCAAGTCGGACGCGCTCTTCCTCGTCCTTAAGGTTGGCCTTGTGCGGATCGATGTTGGCGGGGAGTTGGCGTTCTTTCCAAACGTGGTGGAACGGGTCTTCGAAGCCGGGGATGATCCACTTGGGATCCGCGCCGAGTCTGGCGCTCAGGGCGTTGATGAACTTCGTCGAATGGTCGACGCCGTGCTTGTAGTCCGCGGACTCCTCCGCGATGAGGCTGTCGCGCTGCCAGATGGGCTGGCCGTCCTTGCGCCAGTAGCAGCCGAAGGCCCAGCGCGGGAGCGATTCACCGGGATACCACTTTCCCTGGCCGTAGTGGACGAGCGAGCCGGGCGCGAACTTTCCCCTGAGCCGCTTGAGCAACGTGTCCGATAGATTGCGCTTCTTCTGCGAAGTCGCGGTGAAGTTCCACTCGGGGCCGTCCGGATCGTCGATGGAAATGAACGTCGGTTCGCCGCCCATCGTGAGTCGGACATCGTGCTTCTTAAGGTCGTCATCAATGACGTGGCCGAGCACCTCGATGTCATCCCATTGCTCGTCGGTGTAGGGCTTGGTGACGCGCGGTGATTCGTAGATGCGCGTGATCTTCATCTCGTGATGAAGCTCCGACTCGCACTTGTCCACCGCGCCGGTCACGGGCGCGGCGTTGCTGGGTTCAGGCGTGCAGGAAAGCGGGATGTGGCCTTCGCCGGCGAGGAGGCCGGATGTCGGGTCCAAACCAATCCATCCGCCGCCGGGCAGATAGACATCGCACCATGCGTGTAGGTCGGTGAAATCCACCTCGGTGCCGCTGGGGCCGTCGAGCGACTTCAAATCGGGCGCGAGCTGGATCAGGTAGCCGCTGACGAAGCGTGCGGCCAATCCCATCGATCGCAGGATCTCCACCAAGAGCCAGGCGGAATCACGGCAGGACCCGCTCAGCTTGGTCAGCGTTTCTTCCGGCGTCTGCACACCGGGTTCGAGCCGGATCGTGTATTTGACCGCCTTCTGGATGCGCTGGTTGACCTCGACGAGAAAATCATTGGTGCGCGCACCTTTCAGCAGATATGCCGCCATCAACTCATCCACCAGCCTCAGCAGGCACGGCGTGGGGGTTGGCAGCTCCATGAAGGGGGCGAGCTCCTTCTTGAGCGCCGCATCATAGGCGAACGGATACTTCTGCGCGCTGTCCTCCAGGAAGAAATCGAAGGGGTTGTAGACCGCCATCTCCGCCACGACTTCCACCTCGACGCTGAACTCCTTCATCTTGTCTGGGAAGACGAGGCGGGCGTTCCAGTTGGCGAAGGGATCCTGCTGCCAGTTGATGAAGTGTTCCCCGCCGGTGATCTTCTGCGAGTAGCTGAGGATCTTCGTCCGGCAATGCGGCGCGGGCCTGAGGCGGACGACATGCGGTCCATGCCCGACCGGCTTGTCGTAGGTGTAGTGGGTCTTGTGGTGGAGCGCGACGTGGATGGACATCTTTGAAAATTAAAAATGCAGAATTAGAAATCTAAAACCTGTAGGCCGATGGTGCCGTCATTTTTCATTTTGAATTCTTCATTTTGAATCGCCGTTGCTGCTGCTGCTCCTCTTGCTGGACGAAGATCTCCTCGTCCATGGTCTTGATCGATTGGAAGAAATAGGCGGTGAAGATGGCGGCCCCGATGGCGTTCAGCTTGAGCTGCAGGTCATCGAGATATTGGTGAAGTCCGTGCTCGAATACTTCGTCGATGGTGCAGAACTGGACTTCGGCCAGCAGACGCCCGGTGAGACGTTCGGCCTCGTTGCTGAAGCGGCCGTCTGGGACGCCCGAGATCTTCCGCAGCGATTGGTTGAACTGTTCGATGCAAACCTCGAACGAACGGGGGAAGTCCTCCGAGAGCAGAAGGAACTCGGCCACCAGCTTGGGATGGACTTCCGCGCCGTGGATGGACTTGTATGCGTCCCACGCGCTGCAGGAGTTCAGGATTGCCGACCATTCCAGCACCTCCTCCTGGCCTATGGTCTTGGGAACGCCGCGTTCAGGAAGCGTCTGATACCGGACATCAAGAATTCGCGACGTCTTGTCGGCTCGTTCGATGTATTTGCCGAGCTGCATGAAGAGCCAGCCTTCGTTGCGCATCAGGGTGGCGTCCGCCATTCCCTGAAGCCGGAGAGATGTGGCCTTGATCTCCTGGAAGAAGTCGAACGGGCTCGAATTCCAGAGGTCCCGCGCCTGTCTTGACCGGACGAACAGGTAGAGGCGGTTAAGTTCTTCCCAGAACTCGCTCGTTATCTGGTCGCGCACCATGCGCGCGTTCTCACGAGCATCGGAGATTGATGAAACGATGGAGTTCGGATTCTCCGCCTGAAACACCAGGAACTCGGTGACCGTCTGGCCGGTGGCCCTGCTATGGAGCTTGAAGAACGCTTCCTCGTCGCCTGTCGCCTGGATGATCGGGAGCCAGTGTTCGGACAGCCGGTGTTCGTCCAGGTCGCGAAAGTCCAGGAGGAGTTGGAGGTTGACGTCGACGATGCGCGCGATGTTCTCGGAACGCTCGACGTAGCGGGACATCCAGAAGAGGCAGTTTGCGACTCGGGAAAGCATTTGAAGAGATTATTGAAATGGAACGATCGGATGTCTGGCTGCGCTTCGGGGAATCATTCGTCGCCGTAGAGGACCCAGGTGTCCTTGCTGCCGCCGCCTTGGGAGGAATTGACCACGAGTGATCCTTTGCGAAGCGCCACCCGGGTCAGGCCGCCCGGCACGATGCTGATCTTCTCGCCGTAGACGATGTAGGGTCTCAGGTCGATGTGGCGGCCTTCGAAACCGTTGTCGACATGCGTCGGGTGCCGCGACAGCGAGATCATCGGCTGGCCGACGTAGTTGCGGGGATCGGCCTCGATCGCGACCCGGAACTTCTCGATCTCCTCCTTGGATGCCTTGGGACCCATGAGCATGCCGTAGCCGCCGGATTCGTTGGCGGCCTTCACGACGAGTTCCGGGAGATGCTCCAGCATGTATTTCTTGTCCTCGTCCTCGCTGGCCAGATAGGTGGGGACGTTCGGAATGATCGGATCCTGGTCCAGGTAATACTTAATCATGCGGGGCACGAAGTAATACATGACCTTGTCGTCGGCGATGCCGGTGCCGACCGAGTTGGCGAGCGAGACGTTTCCGGCGCGGTAGGCGCGGATCAGGCCGGGAACGCCGAGCATCGAATCGCGGCGGAAGACCGTGGGATCCAGGAAGTCGTCGTCGATCCGGCGGTAGATCACGTGAACGGGTTGGAGGCCCTTTGTGGTGCGCATGAACACCCGGGTGTCGCGGACGACCAGATCCCGGCCTTCGACGATCTCGATGCCCATCTGGCGGGCCAGATAGGTGTGCTCGAAGTAGGCGCTGTTGTAGGCGCCGGGAGTCAGCAGGACGATCGTCGGATCGGCCACGCCGGCGGGCGCGATGTATTGCAGAGATTTCAGCAACTCCTCCGCATACTGCTCGACCGGTCGAATGCCGATGTGCTCGAACATTCCCGGGAACGTCCGCTTCAGGGCACGCCTGTTCTCCAGGACGTAGCTCACCCCCGATGGGCAGCGGCCGTTGTCCTCGAGCACCATCCACTCGCCTTTGCCGCCGCGGATGAGGTCCGTGCCGCAGACGTGGATGTAGATGT
>JAYUUX010000672.1:0-1584 GCA_043754645.1 Verrucomicrobiales bacterium
GCGAGGCGTCGGTGACTTCAGGCCGCTTTCCGGCGGCGGCCATGGCCCACCATGCCGGGAGCGATACCGGCTGCGCGTTGGTCAGGGTTAGTTTCCACAGGCGCCCCACCGTGACCTTTGCTTTCGTGTCGGCCGACTGCCAGTCGCAGACAAAGAGTCCCGTGCCGTCGATGGTTTCGCTGATTCCAACTGGCCGAAAGTCGGCCGGCGGATCGACGAAGATCTGTTCAGCGTGCGTCGGCGTGAATGTTCCTCCGCGCCGGGTCAGGGACACTCGGCGGATGTTTCTCTGGCCGAAGTCGGCAAGGACGAGATTACCGCGGTATCCGTCCGGTAGGGAGTCGTTGTTCCAGGCGAACGCGCCGCAGGCGGCTCCGGCTCCGTAGTCGGCCAGCATCCAGAGGGTGTAGGGGCGCTGCGGGACGAAGTTGTGCGGGTATCCGTATTCGCCGCCGTCGATCATGTGGGAGACCCGGCCCATCCAGTTGTGCTCGTCGGTGTTGTCGTAGGTGAACATCTCGTCGTCCGCGGCCATCGCGATATCAAGGATGTTGCGGACGCCGGTCGAAATGATTTCAAGGCCGGTGCCGTCCGGGCGGATGCGGGCAACGCCGCCCCCGTTGAGATCGACACGCCGTCCGTCGGTGCCCACCGCGCCGTGAAGGCCCTTGTCCCCGACGGCGACGTAGAAGAAGCCGTCCATGCCGAGCCGAAAGTTTGCCGGGATGTGGTCGTTCCAATCGCCGGCCCACGGTTCTGGCAGGGTCTGTTCGATGAGGTTCTTCGGCGCGCGTCCGATGCCGTCGTCGTCCGTGAAGACGGTGAACTTCGGATTGTGCAGGACGTAGAGCTTCCCCTCCAGATACTGCATTCCGAAGACCGCGTGGAGCTTGTCCGCGAAGACCGTCCGCCGTCCGTCCGGGTGCAGGCAAAGGATCCGGCCTTCCTGCACCTGGGCGTTGCGCGAACTGATGTCCATCGGATCCTCGGCGACGAAGATCCGTCCGTCCGGACCCGCACTAACAACGGAGGGATGGCGGACATCCGGCGCTGACGCGATCAGTTCGATCTTCCAGCCGGCGCGTGGTTTCGGCTGGTTTGTCTGTGCGAGCGTCGGCATCGGCAGCGCGAACCAGACAGCGATGGCTAGAATGAAAGACTTTAGAGCTGACATTGGATGGGAGCGGAGCGGTTGCGGCGGCCGATTGCTAGCCTCGAGAATAGCGGAGTTGCCGAGGGGTAGCGGTGCGGTTGGGCGGTGTGAATTGGACAACGGCCCCTGATCTCTTCCTTCGAGTGGGAAAAACCGTCGCCCACGTTGGCGGGCGACGGTCTTCGGAACGGGTTGGATATGCTTTCAGGTTGCCGAACGACGACGGAGGAAGGCAACGGCTCCCGCACCGCACGCGAGCAAAGTCAACGTAGCGGGCTCCGGCACGGGGGTTACATCCGCGAAGGTCTGGCCTAGCCGAAACTCGTCGAAGAGGGTTAAGTGCGTCAAGTTCAGCAAAAGGTGTGGATGGCGGAAGGGAGGCATTGGGGGTTTAGGCGGCGAGACGGAGCCGGGTTTTGTGGAGGTCGGCG
>JAYUUX010000673.1:0-5437 GCA_043754645.1 Verrucomicrobiales bacterium
GTCGAGGACTCCGAGGTCGACCAGAAGGTTGAGCCGCGCGAGGTGAAAGTCCACCAGCGCCTGGGTGAGGGCATTCCTGGCTTGGACCTGCGATGACGCCGCGTCCAACTGATCGCGGATCTGGGCCCGTCCCGCAAGCAGCAGAAGGCCGACGGATTCGACGCGCTTGTCGGCCAGTTCCACGGCGAGCTTCTGGATGTCGAAGTTCTGCCGCGCCTGCTGGACGGCGCGCAGGTCCTGGCGAAGCTCGTTCTTCGTGTCGTCGAACGTCTGGGACAGGGAGCGGACTTGGCGTTCGAACGCGACAAGCGACGAGCGGAAACTGTTGCGCTCGCGCAGCCGCCAGAAGGGAAGGTCGAGTTCAAGGCCTGCGCTGGCCCTGTAATTGTCGATGTCGAAACGGTTGTAGTCCTCGGCGGAGGACAGCGAGGCGTTGGCGAGGAAGTTGAGGTCCGCCTTCAGCGCGTTGGCCGCGACCTTGATGCGGCGCTTTGAATCCTCGAAACGGTCGATCTCGTTCAGGAGGTCGAGGCGCTTGGCGATGGTGAAGGAGAACGCCTCCGCGTCGGACAAACGGATTTCCTCGAGGGTCAGCTTCTTCAGCTCTTCCAGATCGGCTTCCTCGAGCATCAGCTCTTCGCCAAGCGGCAAGGCGAGGAGCAGCTTCAAGCGGTCTACGGCGGCGACGTAGTTGTCGGCAGTGGAGATATAACGGACCTTCGAGCGGAGCTCGTCCTGCCGGGCCTGGTCCACCTGAAAGGCGGGAAGACGATCACGGGAGAGGGCTTCGGCGCGTTCGCGGGCGAGGACGAGGTTGTTGTAGTTGTTGTATTCGTTGCGGACGGCGTCCTTTTGCTGGAGCAACCGGAAGTAGGCGGACACGACATCGACCGCGAACTGCATCTGAAACTGGGAGAAGCTCCGGACCTCGTAGACGACGTTGCGCTCGGACTGGGTCAGGCTTTCCGCCGCGATGCCCGCGCCGGCGCCCCGCAGAAGGGGCTGGAACAGGTCGATGGAAACCCGCGACGCCGCCGAGGGCCGGGGATCCCCGGTGAAGTAGCGGAGGAAATCGTTGGCGACGGCGATGCCGACCCGGCCACCGGACTTGAGCACGTCCGAAGCGCTGACACGGTTGTCGATCGTCCCGTAGCGTTCGCCGGATGAATCGCGCGTGCCCTGGACCGAGCTGGAGCCGAAGAGGTGGGGCTTGAACTCGTCGCGGTCGCGCGTGAGTTGCAGCGCGGTTAGGTAGACCGTCTCCTTGCGGAGCTGATAGCTCCGGTTGTTTTTCAGCGCGAGATCGAGGGCGTCGGCGAGGGTGATCTTCCGGCGGACTCCACCGGAGCGTTGGGCGAGGATCTCGTCCGACTTGATGTCCTCCGGCTTCCGCACGGAGTAGGGCGTGTCGATGGTGAAGGCGTTGGTGGATCCAGTGGCGGCCTTCTGTTTCTCCTGGATGATCCGGTAGGCTTCCTCGTCGGCCGCATTGCGATGCTGGGAGCTGGTGCAGCCCGCGAGCGCCAGCATGCCGGCAAAGACGAACAACCACCGGAACGCCCGCAGGCGGTTACGGCGGTGCGAAGGGATCCGATGACATGGGTTTCGTCTCAAAACGGCTTCTCGATTCCAAGGGCCTACCGAGCCGGAAGAGACGCTGCACCGCCTGTATTTATTCAAGCGGAGGCGGCCGTGGATCCCGCGTTGGCCGCGTGTCCCAACGCGGAAAGTTCGACCGTCATGCCCTCACGGGCGGCGTCGACCACGAGCAGGCTTCCGGCCACGCGCACCATTTCCCGGCAACGATCGACCATGTTCCGGACCCAGGCATCGTCGTGGACCGGGTCATGGTGGAAGATGAAGAGGCGTTTCACCCCGGCCTGGATGGCGAGCTCCACGACGTCCTCGTAGCAGCTGTGGCCCCAACCGACGTGCGAACGGTATTCGTCGGCGTCGTATTGCCCGTCGAATATGAGGATCTCCGAACCGGCGATGAATTCCCGGAGCCGTTCGTCCTTCTCGGCCGCGTAGGCCAGCCCGTTTTGGCCCGCCCCCACGTTTTCACGGAAGCGCCGGAAGAGCTCCACGTCGGGCAGGTAGCTGATCGATCCCGCGCTGGAGAAGAGCCGGTAACCGGTGCAGATGCCGGGGTGGTTCAGGAACTCCGCCCGGACGCGGACGGGTCCAATATGGAAATCCAGGTCTCCGAGCTCGCGGATCGCGATGTTCCCCGGCATCTCGCGCATGCTGATCGGGAAATACGGGCTCTCCATCTGGGAGAGCAGCGTCCGCTCCAGCCCGCGCCGCGCTCCCTCGAATCCGATGATGCGGACGGTGTTGCTCGGGAAGTAGGCCGGCAGAAAGAACGGGAACCCCTGGATGTGGTCCCAGTGGGTGTGCGTGATCAGGATCGTAAAATCGAGCGACTGCCCGGGGAACTCCTTCTCCAACGAATTGCCAAGGGGCCGGATTCCGGTGCCGGCATCCAGGATGATGAGCTGCCCGTCCGCCCGGACTTCCACACAGGACGTGTTTCCTCCGAACTCCACGGTCGAAGGGCCCGGAACCGGGACCGATCCACGAACGCCCCAGAACCGCAGGGAGACACCGGATCCAATCGTTCCAACCGACTCCATGGGCGCTTGGCCGGCCCCGACGCCGTCGGCCAGGCTGGTGATGAGGGCGTGCAACGACTCCATCTCGAGCGGCTTGACCAGATACGCGTCGGCGCCCGCTTCCTCCGCTTCCAGGCGATCCGCCATGTAGCCGCTGCCGGTGGTGACGACCACCTTGGTCAAAGGCACCCTTAGCCGGTTCTCCCGGATCTGCCGGCAATACTTGAACCCGTTTCCCCGGGGCATCAGCAGGTCGCACAACACGACCTCCGGCCGTTCCTTCAAAGTGACCAAGAGGCCGGTCTCGCCATCCGACGCCTCAAGGACCCGCCAGTTCCGAAGACGCAGCCACTCCGCCACGGTTTGGCGGAAAGCGACATCGTCATCGATGACCAGAATGGTCTTCACCTTAATACGGATCGGCGGAACAACGTTCGAACTGAACCAGACGCGTTGATCCGGACAATGGAATCTGTCCAGGCGATGGACAACCCGGATTTTCAACGGGCCCAAAAAAATCACTTGAGGCTCCGGAAAGATCCGCTACGAATCCCGGTTCCCGAATATGACCAACCAAAACCGCCTCCTCTGCGGCATCGCTTTCGCGACCGCGCTAACAGCGACCGGCTCGTCCGCGATCGCACAATCCGCCCCCACCTCGACCTCAGGATCGAAATGGGAATCCAGCGCAGCGCTCGGCTTCACGCTGTCCACCGGCAACTCGGAAACCCTCCTCGGAACCGCCGACTTCAACGGCACCAAGAAATGGGACGCCTACGAGTGGATCGTCGGAGCCAACCTCACCTACGGCGAGAACGACGGGACCAGGAACGCCGACTCCCAGCGGGTCCTGACCCAGCTCAACTGGCTTGTCTCCGAGCGCGCCTACGCCTTCGGCCGCATTGAGGCCGTCCGCGACACCATCGCCGACATCGACTACCGCGTCCCGATCTCGGCCGGTATGGGTTACTACTTCATCAAGAACAAGCAGACCTTCCTCAGCGCGGAGGTCGGTCCCGGTTTCGTCTTCGAAAAGAAGGGCGGCATCTCCGATTCCTACGTCACGCTCCGCGCCGCCGAACGGTTCGAGCACAAGTTCAACGACAACGTGAAGCTCTGGCAGTCGCTCGAATACACCCCGCAGGTCGACGAGTTCGAGAACTTCCAGATCGTCGGCGAAATCGGCATCGAAGCGAAGCTGAGCGCCGCCCTCTCGCTCCGCACCTACATCCAGGACACCTACGTCAACAAGCCCGCCGCCGGCCGCAAGGACAACGACCTCAAGCTCGTTACGGCCATCGCCTACAAGTTCTGATCCATTCTCGCGGAAGCCCACTTCGCGAGACAACCAACCCCGCCGGCACAACCGGCGGGGTTTTGTATTTTCAGGTGCCGGGTGCCGGACTCCTGCTACCGGATCCACCTGTCGGGAATTCGGTGCCTGGGATCATGCGTTCGGGATCGGCCTTCAACCGGAACGATGTGGGGGAAGCGCGGCCGCGAAGCGGCTGCTGCACGGTAGGGCGGGCATATTGCCTGCCCAAGGCGCTCACAACTTCGAACCAAACGGCGCGTGCCTGGCGGGACGCTGGCCGATGCGGAGACCCCGGTCAGCACGGGGCAGGCTGGAAGCCCGCCCTACCTTTCTGCGGCTCAGGCCGCCTGCTTGCCTTCGAGGATGCTGACGTAGTCGGCGATGCCCTTGACCGGCGGGAACGCGGGCACGTGGCCGAGTTCGGTCCTGGCCTTGGTCATGTCGGCTTCGGTGTGCGGCTGGTAGAAGGCGTAGGGATTGTCGATGTAGTCCGGCTCGAGGTTCGTCCCGAGGTTCTTGTTCAGCTCGGCGATCATCTCGTTGAACGAGAACGCGACGCCGGACCCGCAGTTGTAGATGGCGGCCTTGGGAGCCGATGCGGCGCGGATCGTCAGGGTGACGACGTCCTTCACGTAGACGAAGTCGCGCTTGTGTTCGCCGCCGCGGAACACACGCGGCCGTTTGCCCGCCTTCATCTGGGTGTAGAGCTGGAAGATCATGCTCGCGGCGGCCTTTTTGTGCGGCTCGCGCGGGCCATACACGTTGAAGTAGCGCAAGCCGACGATGCGCCACGCCGGGTTCTTCCGCGATGCGGCGCGTCCGAGGTTGTCGAGCTGCACCTTGGTGAAGGCGTAGACGTTCGCGGGAGCCGGCGGCTGGTCTTCGCGGTTCACTTCGGCGGTCGAGGAGATGCCGTAGGTCGCGGCCGACGAGGCGTAGACGATGGGAGTCTGATGCGGCTCGGCGAATTCCAGGAGCTTGCGGAAACCCTCGATGTTGTCGTGCGACTGGAGGAACTCGCCGTGCTCGGTCGTGTCGGTGATCGAGGCCTCGTGGAAGATGGCGTCGAAGGCCAGATCCTTGAACTGCTTCTGCCAGTCGAGCCGCGACACGTCGGCCGCCACGAAGTCGCCCTTGAAACCCTGGAGGTTCTTGAAGCTCCCCGAACGGAAGTCGTCCACCACCACGATGCGGGCTTCCGGGTGAAGTTCCTGGAGCTTGAGCGTGAGATTCGAGCCGATGAACCCGGCGGCGCCGGTGACGAGGATGTTCTTCATTGCAGTGCGTTGAGACTACGGTCCCGGGCGGGATCGGCGAAAGCGGGAATTGGCCTGAGGCCATGGAGCGCGGCTCTCCGAGCCGCAGCAGTCCCGAGGGCTCGAAGGAAACGAGGTCAAACGCACCTTCGGAACCGCTGCGGCTCGGAGAACCGCGCTCCTCCGAACTTCGCGTCCTTCGTGGATGAACCGAAACCCCACGCGCCAGTCCCGGCGGTTGACTTCCCTCC
>JAYUUX010000674.1:0-3711 GCA_043754645.1 Verrucomicrobiales bacterium
TTGTCCCGCCGGTTTCATTTCGGGAAGCAGGTTCATCCGCGAAGGCCGCGAAGGGGCGCGAAGGAGCACAGGTAGGGACGGCTCGCCGAGCCGTCCCTCGACCGAGCGGAGCGAGGCGAACCTCGTGAGCATTTCCCAAAACAATCGGGACGAGACCGGTTCATCCACGAAGGGCACGAAGAACACGAATAGATCCATGCGCGGCGGGATAGGCCTTGGGCTTGTCCCGCCGGTTTCATTTCGGGAAGCAGGTTCATCCGCGAAGGCCGCGAAGGGGCGCGAAGGGGAAAGCCGGATGCCGGATGCCGGATGCCTGATACCGAATGCCGGGTGCCGGATGCCGGATGTCAGAGGTCGCCGCAGCAGCCGGTGTGGCCGGGTGGGCCGTCCAGATTCTCTTCAGCGGCGCAGATGTCGGCGGAGTCGGCGGGGGCCGTGGCGGGCGGGCGTTTCATCCAGATGAGGAGGATGCCGATGTCGCTGGGGGTGACGCCGGAGATGCGGTTGGCCTGGCCGATGGTGACGGGGCGGATCTTGCCGAGCTTTTGCCTGGCCTCGTGGCGGAGGCTGGGGACGGTCTGATAGTCGACCCACGAGGGGATCTGTTTGTCTTCGAGGGTGCGGAAGCGGGCGACTTCGGCTTCTTCGCGTTGGATGTAGCCTTCGTATTTGAGGTTGATCTCGACTTGCTGGGCGATGTCTTCGGGGAGGTCGGGATCGGACTTGGGGAGGGTGCGGTAGGAAATCTCCGGTCGGCGAAGGAGCTGGGCCAAGGTGTGAGTGCCTTCGCGGGTGTGGTTGAGGCGTTCGAGTTCGGCGGTGATGGAGTCGCGCTTGGCGGCGAACCGGCGGTGGTTTCGGGCGGGGAGGAGGCCGATGTTGAAGCCGAGTTGGCTTAGGCGGAGGTCGGCGTTGTCCTGGCGGAGGAGGAGCCGGTATTCCGCCCGGCTGGTGAACATGCGGTAGGGTTCCTGGGTGCCCTTGGTCACAAGATCGTCGATGAGGACGCCGATGTAGGCCTGGTCGCGGCCGAGGATGACGGGTGGTTTGTCCTGGACGCGACGGGCGGCGTTGATGCCGGTCATGAGGCCTTGGGCGGCGGCTTCTTCGTAGCCGGAGGTGCCGTTGATCTGGCCGGCGAGGAAGAGATTGCGGCAGGTCTTGGTTTCGAGGGACGGATCGAGCTGGGTGGGAAAGGAGAAGTCGTATTCGACGGCGTAGGCCGGGCGGAGGATTTCGGCATTTTCGCAGCCGATGATGGTGCGGACGAGGTCGACCTGGACTTCGTATGGGAGGCTGGTGGAGAAGCCGTTGACGTAGATCTCGTCGGTGGCGATTCCCTCGGGTTCGAGGAAGACTTGATGACGCTCCTTGTCGGCGAACTTCACAATCTTGTCCTCGATGGACGGACAATATCGGGGGCCAATGCCTTCGATGACCCCGGAATACATGGGCGACTTGTGGAGGTTCACTCGAATCAGTTCAGCCGTCCGATCCGTGGTGTAAGTGATGTAGCACGGAAGCTGGCGACCGATCTGGGAAAGGATGGACCCAGGAGGATAGGGCGAGGAGGCAGCGCCTTGTTCCACGTGGAACACCGGTTTCGACATCCCGGGGAATGTGGCGGTGGGAAAGTAGGTGTCGAAGCCTTGGTGGGCGATCCCGGGAAGGGGTGAGTTTGCGCTGCCTTCCTGTTCCACGTGGAACAAGTCGTCCTTCCAGTAGGTGAAGAACGGAGCCGGCTCATCGCCGGGCTGGATGCCGGTCTTGGTGAAGTCGATGGTCTTCTTGAGCAGGCGTGGAGGCGTCCCGGTCTTGAGGCGGCCGAGTTCCAGGCCGGCTTCGACGAGGGAATCCGACAAGGACATGGCGGCTGATTCACCCGAACGACCGCCGCGTTGTTGATTGGCACCGATGTGCATCAAACCACGGAGGAACGTGCCGGTGGTCACGACGACGGTGGTGCCGTGGTATTCTACGTCCAGCGCGGTGCCGACTCCGTAGGCGACACGGTCCTTGAGGAGGAGGTGGGTGGTCTGGACCTGGCGAATGTCCAGATTGGCTTCGCGTTCGCAGACCCACTTCATCCGGAACTGATAAGCCTTCTTGTCGCACTGCGCGCGGGGAGCCCATACGGAGGGGCCCTTCTTGGTGTTGAGCATCCGGAACTGGAGTCCGGTCATGTCCGTGCATTTGCCCATCTCGCCGCCCAAAGCATCGATCTCCCGTGTCAGATGTCCTTTGGCCAACCCGCCGATAGCCGGGTTGCAGGACATCTGGCCAATCGTGTCGGCGTTGATGGTCAACAGCAGTGTCTGGCACCCCATTCGCGCCGCCGCGAGCGCCGCCTCAATGCCGGCATGACCGGCACCGACTACGATGACGTCGTAATGCTTGGGGTGGGCGAAAGGCATCTTTAATCTTGGCCAGAGGCTAGACCGGCAACTTGGCCTACCAATGAAGTTTCACCATTGGCTGGCAGAACACTATGGACGGATTCGCAGCGTCGCATGGTCAGGCCACGTTGTGTTCATTCTCATCGTCCTTCTGTCGCAATCCTGTTTGTCGAAAACGCGATCTGACCGAGCGAATCGAATTGCACGTAGTAAACGGGAACACCGAAGCCACGAAAATACTGAAACACGACGGAGTTGGTGTCGTTGCGGTAGACGTTTGCCATGACGTCCACTCCAGAAAGGTCAAAGTCAGGGTAGCGCGAATGCAAATGTTCGTCGGCAGACGCTCGCAGCTTCGTCAGCTCGATCCACTTTGTGGCGAGTTGGACGTTAACCTCGCTCTTCGGTGGCGAGACAGCTTGCCGATTCCCGCAGCCAGGCGCCGCCAGCAGTAGAATTAAGAGGGATAGAGTAGAGCGCATGGCGGGCGAAGCAGCCTAGCATTCATCGAAGCTAACGCAGCGGCAATGTTCCGCCGGTGACCAAGTAGAGCACTGCCATTCGCACCGCCAATCCGTTGGTCACCTGTTCGAGAATCACCGATCGGCCGCAGTCGGCGATCTCACTGTCGATCTCGACGCCTCGGTTGATCGGGCCGGGGTGCATGATGATGGCTTCAGGCTTGGTCTTGGCCAGGCGGGCTTTGGTCAGGCCGAAGAGCGCGGTGTATTCGCCCAGGCTCGGAAACATGGTCAACCGCTGCCGTTCGTGCTGGATGCGGAGCAGGTTGATGATGTCCGCATCGCGGATGGCATCGTCGACGTTGTGGGTGACCCGGACTGAACCCGGGGCCGATCCCATCTTTTCCAAGATACTGGGGACAAGAGTCGAAGGGCCGCACAGGGTGACGTGGGCACCGAGCTTGGTCAGCGCCCAGATGTTCGACCGGGCGACCCGGCTGTAGAGGATGTCGCCGAGGATTGTGACGTTGAGCCCGGCTACGCGCCCGAAATGTTCCCGTAGCGTGAACGTATCCAGCAGCGCCTGAGTAGGATGCTCATGGGCGCCGTCGCCGGCGTTCACGACATGGCTGCCAAGGAAACGTGAGATGAAGTGCGGTGCGCCGGAGGCGCTGTGGCGCATGATGATGACGTCCGCCTTGAGCGCTTCGAGATTCCGGACGGTGTCCTTCAGCGTCTCACCCTTCTTCAGGGAACTGGCTTCGGCGCTGAAGTTAACCACATCGGCCGCAAGACGTTGGGCCGCGAGCTCGAAACTGATGCGCGTGCGGGTGCTGGGCTCGACGAAGAGGTTG
>JAYUUX010000675.1:0-1856 GCA_043754645.1 Verrucomicrobiales bacterium
ATCTGGTTTCGCCAGACGGTGTCGGCGCCTTCATCTTCGATGAAGCGGTGGCGACGGGCTCGGGCGACGAGGCTCCGGCGGAGCGAGTTTCGGAGCCACGACGGAACCATGTCCTGTCCGCAAAAACGCCCAACACCACTCCCACAAGGCCCGCGAGAGCGGCCACCGTCAAAGATGCTTTTGAGTTCATGGGATCCCTTGCCAGACCGGTTGGACACAAGATGTCGCCGGTTTGCTCATTGTAGAAGGAAAGAAGATCGGCCCATTACGTCCTCTTCGTTCGCGGACAACCATTCGTGGTTTCCCTACCGGCCAAAGCCCGTTTAGCTTCATGCCGTGCTTTCGACCGCAACCATCTGGAAAGAACTGTCCTCGCGCCGCCGCTTGAGCCTGATCGCCGGGCCGTGCATGGCCGAGAGCGAGGAACTCTGCTTCGAAGTCGCCCGCGCCATGAAGCGGACCTGCGACAAGCTCGGCATCTACTTCGTCTTCAAGGCCAGCTACGACAAGGCCAACCGCTCCTCGGCCGGCACCGCGCGCGGTCCCGGCATCGAGGCCGGCCTGGCCCTTCTGGCGAAGATCCGCGGCAAGCTCGGCGTGCCTGTGTTGACGGACATCCATTCCGAAGCGCAGGTCGGACCCGCCGCCGAAGTCGCGGACATCCTCCAGATTCCCGCCTTTCTCTGCCGCCAGACAGACATCGTCCAAGCGGCTGCGTGCACGGGAAAAATAGTCAACATCAAGAAAGGCCAGTTCCTCGCTCCGACCGACATGGGCAACGTGGTGAAGAAGGCCGAAGCCTTCGGCGGCAAACGCCTCCTGCTGACCGAACGAGGCTCCACCTTCGGCTACAACAACCTCGTCGCGGACATGCGTTCCATCCCGATCATGCAACGGCTCGGTTATCCGGTGATCTTCGACGCCACCCACTCGGTCCAGCTTCCCGGCGGAGGCGGTGACCGGTCGTCCGGACAACGCGAGTTCGCTCCCGTTCTCGCCCGTGCCGCCCTTGCCGCCGGAGCCGACGGTCTTTTCATCGAAACCCATCCGAATCCCGACAAGGCTCTCAGCGACGGACCCAACATGATTCCGCTCGCCGAGATGCCCAAAGTGCTCAAGAGCATGGTGCGGGTCTATGAAGCCGTGCGGGCATGAATCGGAGCCCGCGATGATCGACAACCTTTCCATCCGGCATCAGGAATCCGGGATCCGGGATCGGATGCCTCATTCCAGATCCCAGATGCCTGATTCCAACTTATGAGCTCAATGGTCCATCCTCCCTTGGCCGAACGCCTCGCCGGTATCCGTCTGCTGTTGCTCGACGTCGACGGCGTCCTGACCGACGCAACCGTCCAGATCACAGGAGGTGCACCGGAGACGAAGACGTTCCACATCCGCGACGGACTTGGCCTCGTGCTGGCCCGCAAACACGGCATCAAGGTCGGCTGGATCTCCGCCCGGCCTTCCGCCGCGACGACGGCCCGCGCGGAGGAGTTGAAGATCGATTTCGTCCATCAGGACAAGGAACCCAAGCACCTCGCCGCCGAACGCATCGCCAAGACCGCGGGCGTGACGTGGGAACAGATCTGCTACGTCGGCGACGACATCGTGGACCTCGGCTGCCTCAAACGCGCCGGCATGGCCGTTGCACCGGCGGACGCCATCCCCGAGGCCCGCGATCTCGCGCACTACGTGACGCTCACCAACGGCGGACGCGGAGCCGTCCGTGAGGTCGTGGAAATGATCCTTAAAGCCCAGGACAAATGGGATGCGATCGTGGCCGAGTATGCGCAATGATTCGTCCATAGGCCCGGAAGCTTTGGTTAAAGCCCGGAGGGCCGCTTGGAGATTAGCCG
>JAYUUX010000676.1:0-2976 GCA_043754645.1 Verrucomicrobiales bacterium
CGCGGCCGAGGAGATCACGGCCGTGGTGTCCGCCTGGCAGGCGGGCGCGATCAGCCGAGACACGATGACGGAACTGTTCCGCCGCGGCGAAGTGCTGCCGGAGGGCAGGACGGTGGAGGAGGAACGTGTCCTTGTCGGAAAGGACGAAGGTCCTTCCGGACGGGCAATAAGGCCAAAGGCCGAAGGAGAGGTGAAGACCGCAGGTGGGCAGGTTGGCGGGTGAGAGAGGGAGACGGTGTGATAGGCGCGGGGTGGTGGCGGCGTTTGCTAAGAACCTAGTAACTGCCAATTTGCCCGTTCCAATGTCGGCAGAATACGAAAACTAGAGGCGCGCACTCCATGATTCAGAGGTGAAGAAGCCGGAGACGTGTGAGAGTTCCTTCGGAAAACCGTTGGCCGTGGTGATCCCCAAGAAACTACGGGCGCGCGTCAGACCTACGTAGAGGAACCGATCGACGAGACCGGGTGTAGTTGCCGCCATCTGGTCCACGCTGACGAAAAAGACGGCTTCGAATTCCAAGCCCTTAATGAACTGAACGCTGAAGACGCGGACTTTCGCTTGGGTTCCTAGGATTCGACCTCCGAGGCATGCCTCGGTCTCGATTCCATACGCTTCAAAGAGCGGTTGGCGAATCTGCTGTTCGATGGCGAGCACCTGATCCTCGCTCGGAACCAGCACGGCGATTGAAGGCAGCAGGTGTCCACAAATCTCATAAATCTCACCGATCCGCTTAGTCAGCCAATCAGCCACGGCTTCGCGAGATGATTCCCGATAATGGAGTGCGGCAGGGTCATCTAAACTTTCGGCAAACCCAGCCTCAAACGGCGCAGGGCGATCAACGGATTTCTCAAACAGGCAGGCGGCAATCTTAAGGAGCTTCTTACTTTGCCGGTAGGAGAAGCGCAGTTCGTGTGTTTCAGGCGCTTCAACAAGTTCTCCAATTTCTGGCCAGTCGCCAATACCGTGGCCGGTCATTCGCTGCATTGGATCGCCGGAAAACGTAGCGCAGTTGAAGATGGGATGCGCGAGCAACCGTATACATGCCAATTCAACAGCTGAGAAATCCGTGGCTTCGTCCACGGCGACAACGTAGCGAAACTCGTTCATCAGTCGCTGCGTGATGCCTCCTCCAGCTCGGTGTGCGAAATCATCCAGCCCAAAGGCGCCACGCACCGTGAGCAGTGCCACGTAGATCAAAGCGTCGAGTTCAAGTGAGTCTAGTCGGCGGTCGTTTACGGCTCCAATGGCGTCCCTATGGTAGAATCGGCCGCCTTCGGAGGCACGTAGCCTATACTCTTGGTAGACGAAGGGGAGTTTGCGAAGAACCGCATCAAGTGAGTTGTTCGCCTCGTCGGTGAATTTGGCGACTATATCTCGTGCACCTGCGATGACCGTCTTGATGTGCGCACGTTCAGAGGCAGGCCACGTATCCTCCCTGTGCAGGACGTCAAATCGATTCAGCTTACTTTTGACTAAAAGGACCCGGCTAAGAGTCTCCGGCAGGGGCGCTCCGGCTGAACGGCTTGGAACGGACGCAAGGTCGGCCCAAACTTCCGACATGGCTTTTTGTGCAACGCTTATCCTTTCTAAAGGGACCTGATTTAGTTGATTTATGCAGTCCTCAACTAAGGCCACCTGTTCCGAAATCGCCCTCTTGAGTTCTTCGTGCAGTCGTTCCCAATAATGGCTGCGGAATCCAAGTGCCCAAGCGGCCAAACTCTTGCTGTCGCGGGTAGCCACTAAATCGTCGGCGAGCTTGAAAAAGCAGTCTGGGCCGATCACGCGGAGAACGTCCCGCGCTATTCGGATTTTGGTTGTCGCCCAAACAGGAACGCGATCATCGGTAGCAACCAATCCCTCCTGTCCAAGTGCTTGTTGCAGGTAGCTTCGTAGCAGGTCGCTTGGAGTGAAGAGCGCCCAGTTCTTCGGTCCCGACATCCATTGCCGCATCGTATCGGCCGGGATTCCCGTTACCTCATTACTTTCGATTAACGCGGTGGAATCGGTTTTCTGGGCAAGTCTTTTGATTGCGGTAGTCGTCTTGCCGGTGCCTGGCGCGCCAGTGATCACGATGAACCGTCGAATATCGAGACGCCAAACCTCACCTTGAGCGCTGTCAACAACTGGGATGTCCGCAAGTTCGAATCGTTCGGCGATGCGGCGTCGGCGCGGTCTCGCTGCTTCGGCTTCGATTTCCTCGATTTTTTGCAGAACCCACCGCCTCAATGCGGGAACAAAAACAGTTCCGTCGGGGAAGGCTACATGGTTCTCGACCGCTTCAATCAAGTCGCCCGAGGGTTGGAGACGGAAGACATCCCGTGAGAGGACGTTGAAGCGGGTCTCGTGGAAATGGCCGGGCAGAATATGAGGCCCTACGCTGTGCGGCACTTTTACCGTGGCCACTTGTCCAGGCTTAGCTTCGGCGATTTGGCCAAGCGGGAGGCGGTATCGAACATACTGAACCGAGGATGAAGACTCCGGACGAGGAGGGTGAGCAGGCCCGCGACTTATGAAAATATGCTCCATGCCGTCGCGAGGAGAGACGTTCACGTAGGCAACGAAAGGTGCGCCAGAGCCGTAGTGGTCAACTTCGTAAACGACTTTCCGCGCGAGATTGATGAGTTCGTCGGTGGTTGGCATCTCGGTGAATGGTTAGGAACAGAATTGCCAGTGTCGAGGGCCGTCAAACCGATTCTGGCGGAAACGATGGTGGCTTGGTGCGGAGGCCGAGTGACAAGGTGCGGGAGCTTTCGCAGAGGGCTTAGCGGAGGACGAAGGAGCTGGTTGGGGCGGGTGTATAGGGAAGGCGCGCCACGCGGCGCAGAACCAGCAACACCAGAACAAGCACCATGGGATTGAAGTATCGGATCAGGACAAGGGACGAGGTTCCGGAGGAACAGCGCGGGCTCTACGCGGAGCGTGAGGGCGGCTGGGTCCTGGACGTGGAGGGCGCGGTGGACAAGGCGAAGCTCGAC
>JAYUUX010000677.1:0-2105 GCA_043754645.1 Verrucomicrobiales bacterium
TCACCCATCATGTGACCACGTTTGTAACGCATCAGGTGAGCACGCCCAGGCCACCGCCCTACCGTGGGCCGCATCGTTCCGGCCGAGACCCGCGGTGAACACGTGCGACGCCTTTGGGGTTGATTGATTCGGACATCGTGGGCATTCACGCCTCCCCACGTATCCATGAACGAATCCTACGTCGCGAAGATCGCCTCCGAGCTGAAGATCCAGGCCCGTCAGGTCGCCGCCACCGCCAAGCTCATCGCCGAAGGCGCCACCGTCCCGTTCATCGCCCGTTACCGCAAGGAAGTGACCGGCACGCTCGACGAGGTGGCCATCACCGCCATCCGCGACCGTATGCTCCAACTCGCCGAACTCGACGATCGCCGCACGTCGATCGTGAAGTCGCTCGAAGAACGCAACCTCCTCTCCGACGACTTGAAGAAGGCCATCGCCGCCGCCGAGACGTTGACCGCGCTGGAGGATCTCTACGCGCCGTATCGACCCAAGCGCCGCACGCGCGCGACCATCGCCAAGGAAGCCGGCCTCGAACCGCTGGCCAAGCTGCTGTTCGAACAGCAGGAGACCGTCGATCCGCTCAAGGAAGCCGCCGCCTTCGTCAACCCGGAGAAGCTCGTCGTCGATGCGAACGCCGCGCTCTTCGGCGCCCGCGACATCATCGCCGAGTGGATCAACGACGACGCCGCAGCCCGGGCGAAGCTCCGTCAGCTCTACTGGAGCGAGGCGACCGTCCGCTCGAAAGTGCTGACTGGAAAAGAGGCCGAAGGCGCCAAGTTCAAGGACTACTTCGACTGGACCGAGCCGCTGAAGACCATTCCCAGCCACCGTCTCCTCGCCATTCGCCGAGGCGAGACCGAGGGCTTCCTGCTCGTCCGTATCACCCCGGCCGAATCCGACGCCGTCATCGCGTTGGAGGAACTCTTTGTCAAAGCCCCGGGAAAACCGGCAGGCGAACAAGTCCGTCTCGCCGCGCAGGATTGTTTCAAGCGGCTACTTGGATTCGCCATCGAGGGCGAGATGCGCATCGAGTCGAAGAAGAAGGCGGATCTGGAGGCGATCCGCGTCTTCGCCGAGAACCTCCGCGAACTCCTGCTCGCGCCCGCGCTCGGCCAGAAAAACGTCCTCGCCATCGATCCCGGCTTCCGCACCGGCTGCAAGGTCGTGTGCCTCGATCGCCAAGGGAAGCTGCTCCACCACGACGTGATTTATCCGACCGCCGCCGGCGCATCGCAGATCCGTGAAGCCGCCGAAGTCGTGCTGGCCTTCATCAAGAAATTCCAGATCGAAGCCATCGCCATCGGCAATGGCACGGCCGGCCGCGAGACGGAAACCTTCATCAAGCTGTTGAAGCTCCCGTCCACCATCTCCGTGGTCATGGTCAACGAAAGCGGCGCGTCGATCTATTCGGCCAGCGACGTGGCGCGGGAAGAGTTCCCTACCGAAGATCTCACCGTGCGCGGCTCCGTCAGCATCGGCCGCCGCCTGATGGACCCGTTGGCCGAGCTGGTGAAGCTCGACGCCAAGAGCATCGGCGTCGGCCAGTATCAGCACGATGTCGACCAGAACGCGCTCAAGCGCAGCCTCGACGACGTGGTCGTCTCCTGCGTGAACGGCGTGGGTGTGGAACTGAACACCGCCAGCAAACAGCTCCTCAGCTACGTCTCCGGCCTCGGCCCGGCGCTCGCCGCGAACATCGTCGCGCATCGCAACGAGAAGGGTCCGTTCAAGTCGCGGAACGAACTGCTCAAGGTCGCGCGGCTCGGTCCCAAGGCCTTCGAGCAGGCCGCCGGCTTCCTCCGCATCCGCGACGGCGAACACCCGCTCGACGCCAGCGCCGTGCATCCGGAGCGCTACACGCTGGTGGACACGATGGCCCGCGACCTCGGCTGCACGGTGAAGGATCTGCTCAAGGACGCCGCCGCGCGGCAGAAACTGAAGCTGGAGAAATACGTCAGCGACGGCGTCGGTCTGCCCACGCTCCAGGACATCGTGCAGGAACTGGCCAAGCCCGGCCGCGATCCGCGCGAGAAGTTCGAGGTCTTCAGCTTCAAGGACGGCGTTGAGAAAATGGAGGACCTGAAGCCTGGCATGAAGCTGCCCGG
>JAYUUX010000678.1:0-4817 GCA_043754645.1 Verrucomicrobiales bacterium
AGCTGGGGTTCGGCGAATCCGTTTCTTGGAGGCGCTTACAACGCCACTGCGCGGCAGTATGATTCGCTTGTTCGTGACGCCCAGGGAAGTGAAAGTGGAAACCAGGAAATGGTGATTGTTTTCGCCGCTGGCAACGACGGTCCGGGCCGCGGAACTGTCTCCAGCCCTGGCACGGCGAAAAATGTCATTACCGTGGGTGCGTCGGAGAGCGTTCGTCCCTTCAACGGAAACGATGGATCGGGTATCGGCAATTCGGGTGCGGACAACGGTTTCGACGTGATCGATTTTTCCGGTCGTGGACCCACCCGCGACGGGCGCCAGAAACCCGACATCATGGCTCCAGGAACGCACATCACGGGTGGCGTATCCCAGAAACTGGGTGCCGAAACGAACGGCACGCCCCTCGACTGCTATGACGGGTCGGGTGTGTCCGGTGGAGTTGGCGACATCTATTATCCCCCGGGTCAGCTCCTCTACACGGCCAGCTCCGGAACCAGCCAGGCCACCCCGGCTGTGGCTGGCGGTGCCGCGCTGATCCGTCAGGACTTCGTTTCACGCGGGTTGGCGCCTCCGAGCCCGGCTTTGACCAAGGCGTTCCTCCTCAACAGTGCCCGTTACATGACGGGCCTCTATGCCGGGGATGACCGATGGTCTGACAACCAGGGAATGGGCCTGATGGACATCGGAAACCATCTCCGCGCGACTTCGTCGTTCCTTTTCCGGGACCAGACCCCGGCCGACAAGTTCACCGCGACCGGTCAGAAGCGGGTTTACACCGGCCGCGTCGCGGACACGGCCGATCCCGTGCGCATCACGGTCTCATGGACCGACGCCCCTGGAAGCACGTTCGGCGCGGCCTACAACAACAACTTGGACATGACGGTTTACGTCAATGGCCAGGCCTACAAGGGCAACGTCTTCAGCGGCCAATTTTCACAGACCGGCGGAGCCTCCGACCAGGTGAACAATTCCGAATCCGTGGTTCTTCCGGCCGGCGTCTCCGGTGAAATCGCCATCGAAATCCTGGCGGCGAACATCAACTCCGACGGCGTTCCCGGAAACGCGGATTCCCGCGACCAGGATTTCGCCCTAGTTGCCTCCAATTTCAGTGAAGAACCCGTTGCCGTCTACGCCTCCGATTCCTCGAGGTTCGTGGATGAAACGCTCGGCACGACCAACGGATATGTGGACCCCGGCGAAACTGTCACATTCGATTTCGCGATCAGAAACGTCGGCCTGGCCTCGGCTCCCGTCGTGACGGGGCAATTGAGCTCCAACGCGTCGGTGTCCCCAATCACCGGGCCGGTCAACTATTTGGCGGTGATTCAACAGGGCGCCCCGGTAACCAACCGCTTTGTCTTCAAGGTGGCCGACTCGGTTCCTTGCGGGACAAGCCTGCCCATCACTCTGAACCTGTCCAGCGGCGGGTCCCCCGCCGGAGCAATCACTTTCTTCGTCCAGGTCGGTTACAAGGCCACGGCGACATCCATCGCAAACAACTCCCAGGCGATCATCATTCCGGACCTCAGTGTGGCCACCCCGTTCCCGTCGACCAACCGGATTACCGGGATGGTGGGGAATGCGGCACGGGCTTTGGTGACGATCAGGGGTTTCTCGCATCCGTCCCCCTCCGACGCGACATTGGTGCTCGTCAATCCGAACGGCGTGGGACTCGTGCTCATGGATTCGTCGGGCTCGAGCAACGCTGCAAACCTGAACATCACCTTTGACGACGCCGCCCCGAATTCGGCCGCCTTCAGCGGATTGTTCACGGGATCATTTCGGCCGGTCGGAGGATCGCCCGGCGGGACGCTGGCAACCAACATCCCGGTGTTCACCTACGTCAACTCCCTCGCCCAGATCGCCCAGGGTGCGGGCAACGGAACCTGGTCGCTTTATGCCTACGACGGTGTGGCCAGCGGGGCGGGTCGAATCGCCTCCGGATGGAGCCTGCGGCTCGAACAGTCCGTGGACTTCTGCAACGCGATCCTCTCGGATCTGATCGTGACCAAGTCCGCGTCGCCGGACCGTGTCCTGCCAGGCGACCTGATCACCTATTCGATATCGGTCAGCAACTTCGGTCCCAGCATCGCAACCGGCGTTGTTCTGACCGAAACCCTTTCGCCGGCCCTTACCCTGGTAAAGGTGGCGCAGGGTCAGGGAACATCTTCGGTCAGCAACAACACGGTCCGATTCAACATCGGCACCATGGCGATCGGGCAGACCGTGGCCGTTTCGGTCGTAGGCCGCGCTCTCCTCCCGGTTGACATCACCAGCACAAGCTCCGCGGTGTCTGCCAATCTTGATCCATCCCCGACGGACAACGTGGTTTCGGCGACGACCGCCCGTGGCAAGGTCTTGGCCAATACAAACTCCGTCATCATCCCCGACATCGGTCCCGGCAGCCTGTATCCGAGCACGATCAACATCACCGGCGTGACGGGCATCGTGAAACAGGTGCGCGTCACCGTCAGCGGGATACACCACACCTACGCCCGCGACATCGACCTGCTTCTGGTGAGCCCGGGCGGCCAGAAGGTCATGCTCATGTCGGATGCGGGGCCGGCCTCGGCGGTTGCGGGACTGGATCTGACCTTCACGGACGACGCGTTTACCGGAATCCCGTTGGTCCCCTTCCTGTCCGGCGACTACAAGCCGACGGATCTCGACCAAACGACCGATGAGATGCCCTCACCGGCTCCCGCGGGACCCTACGCGTCGTCGCTTGGCGCATTCAGTGGCTCCAACCCGAATGGTGTCTGGTCGCTGTATGTCGCCGACGACACGAGGCAGGAAAGCGGCGCGATCTCCAACGGATGGGCGCTGGAGTTGGTCCTTGGAAACAACCTGACGAATGACGTTTCCGTGACCCAGACATTCCCGAACAGCTTGTTCAGGGGTGTGGCCTCGACCGTCTCTCTGGCCGTCAACAACCTCGGTGCCAACGATGCTTCCGGCGTCTTTGTGACGAATGTGATTCCCGCCAATGTGGGATTGGTTTCGGTGACCCCAAGCCAGGGTTCCTACACCGTCGCGGGTGATACCGTTGTCGTGGCGCTCGGACCTCTCGCCCAGAACGCTTCGGCCTCGGTTCAGCTTGTCATCGTGCCGACGGTGCTGGGTTCCGTCACGAACCTGGCTCTGGTCAGCACCGACGACAACGACCCGTCGATTCTCAACAATGCCTCGTCGGCGGTTGGCACTGTCGGTCTCGCGCCCGGTGTGACCGAGAACCCGGTGGCTCTGGATATCCCGTCCATTGGACCCGCCTCGCTCTATCCGTCGACGGTCACTGTCGCGGGTCTGACCGGACGGGTTGGAAAGGTCACCGTGACGTTGGCCGGTTTGTCCCACACGTTCCCGTCCGACCTGGACGTGCTGCTCGTCGGGCCTGGCGGCCAGAAGGTCGTTCTCATGTCCCGGGTCGGCGCGGGCAATCCCATCGGCAATGCCACGTTCACGTTTGACGACGCCGCGGCGAACTTCATCTCCCAGGGCTTCCTGCAGAGCGGCGTCTACAAGCCCCGGAACCTCAGCGCGCCCTCCGAAAGCCTGCCCTCGCCGGCTCCGTCTGGACCCTACTCGGAAGTCCTGTCCTCCTTTGTCGGGACTAATCCGAACGGCGTTTGGTCCCTCTACGTGGCGGACCATGGCGAAGGCGATTCCGGCAGCCTGGTCTCCGGTTGGTCGATGGTCATCGAGATCGCGCCCCAGTTGAAGATCCGCCGTTCCGGACCCGACGTGGTGGTGAGCTGGCCGTCAAGCTCGTCCAACTTCGTGCTCCAGGGAACGTCGGCCTTGTCGACGAACGCCCCGTTTACCAACCTCGTGGTAACTCCGGCGGTCGTCGGCAGCGAGAACGTCGTGACCAACAGCGCGACCAACGGAACCAGTTTCTTCCGGCTGAGTCGTTGATCGTAACAGATTCGAGGCCGGCGATCCTTGCGGGTCGCCGGCCTTTTCTTTGCAAGCGTCCAACCGAACGGCCATGGTGGTCGGCCCGGATGAAGACAGCCCCGATAAGACTCCAGAAGTTCCTTGCCGACGCCGGCATCGCCTCACGGCGGTCGGCCGAAAAGATCATCGCCGAGGGCCGCGTCGAAGTGAACGGCCGGAAAGTCACCATCACGGGCTCCAAGATCGATCCCGCGGTGGACCGGGTGAAGTTCGACGGACGGCCTGTTTCCGCGCGCAAGCGCCTCTATCTCGCCCTGCACAAGCCCCGCGGATACCTGTGCTCGCGCAGCGATCCCGAAGATCGCCGGATCGCCTCGGAGCTCTTGCCGACGGAATGGGCCCACCTGTATCCGGTGGGGCGCCTCGATCTCGAGAGCGAGGGTTTGATCCTGTTCACGAACGACGGTGAGTTCTGCCTCCGGCTCACCCATCCCCGTTACAATGTGACCAAGGTCTATCTGGCCACGGTCCGCGGCTCGATGGACGACAATGTCATTCGCCGGATAACCACCGGTGTCCAACATGACGGGGAATTGCTCAAGGCCCTCAAGGCGCGCACCCTTGCCAGTGGCAACTCGACGAGTTTGGTCGAGGTGGTGCTGGGTGAGGGCAAGAACCGGGAAGTGCGGAGGCTCTTCGAGTCCCAGGGACTGGAAGTGATCCGGTTGGTCCGCACCCAGATTGGAAAGATCCGCCTGGCCCAGTTGCCCTCCGGCAAATGGCGGACGTTGACAGACACTGAGGTTAAAACGCTACTCTCCCCAACATGATTTCGGGCAAAACCGTCGGTTTGGCCGCGCTTTTCGTCGCGTCGGCCGCAGTTGCTTTCGCCGAGACCGGGACCGTCAAGGCCGATCGGG
>JAYUUX010000679.1:0-5918 GCA_043754645.1 Verrucomicrobiales bacterium
ACCGCGCGCGGAACCCGGCGCCAAGGATCGATGTAAAAATCGCCCTCAGCGCAGTAGAGCCCGCGGGCGGTGATCTGGAGCAGGTCCGCCATGGGTCAATGAGGCGGCGGGGATTTGGCGTCGGTTGGAGGGGCCTTGGCGAATGGAGTGCGCAGCAGGCCGGAGAGAGACTGGTGTTGTTCGGCGTCAAATTCACGAAGGCCCATCCGGATGGAGGCAGGCGTTTCGCGAAGGCGGAATGAACCGAAGACGCGGTCCCAGACGGAGAAGAGCGACGCGTAGTTCGAGTCCGTCTCGGGCTGCCAGTCGGAATGATGCACCTTGTGCATGAACGGGGTCACGATGACGAGGCGAAGGAGGCGATCGAGCACCGGTCCGACGGAGATGTTGGCATGCTGGAACTGCACGACGGAGAACATCAGCAACTCGTAGACGACCAGTTGCCAGAACTCGATTCCCAGGAGTGGAATGACGGCGAGGCGGAGCAACGAGGACGCGACCATTTCCCCGACGTGGAAACGGCTGGCGGTTGTGACATCCATCGCCGGGTCCGAATGGTGGACGCGGTGGAAGTTCCAGAGCATCGGCACACGGTGGCAAACGCGGTGCCACCAGTAGGTCCACAGGTCCATCAGGAGCACGGCGGCGATGGCGTGAAGCCATGCGGGCAGCTCGACGAGGCGCAGCAGGCCGAAGCCACGGGCCGAAGCCCAGTTCGCCACGAGGAGCCACAGGCCGGAGAAGACCAGCGCGGTGACCAGGGCGTTGGCGAATCCGATGGCGACGTTGCGCGCGCCGTGGAGCACGCGCTCGCGGCGGGAGCGGAACTGGAGGAAGAACGGGGCCGCGCTCTCCCAGACGAGCAGCAGCACCATGAGTCCGAAGACAGTGGGGGTGCGGACCTGGTTGAATTGCTCGAGCGTCATCCGGCTATTCCTTCACCGTCGCGCGACGCTCCGGTTTCAGCAGCTTGCCGAAGGTGTCGTTGTAGCCGTGGACCGTGGTGGCCGGTTTCCCGTCCTTGGCGAGCGGCCTATCCTCATTGGCCCATTGGAAAATGGAGCCTTCGAGATTGCAGACATTGGTAAAGCCCGCTTGAAGCAGGCGGGTGGCCAGTTCCGACGAACGATAACCCACGCTGCAATAGACGACGACCGTCCGGTTCGTCGGGAGCGTCGCGACGATTTCGGCGGCCTTGGCCGATGGTTCGACGCGCGTGGCACCGGGCAGATGGCTTACGGCGAATTCCTCCGGCTTACGCACGTCGAGGAGAACGGGCGCCGGTTGATTCGTGTCAGTCAGCCAGCGTGCGAGTTCCTCGGTGGAAAGCTGGCGGACCTTGGGGAACTTGGACCGCACGAGCTGTTTCATCGCTTCGAGCGCGGCGGCGCTGAATCCGCTGAAGAGGGCGATGGCCATGATGAGACTGGAGAGACGATGACGGCGACTCGACACAAGCTGACGCTATCGGATCGCGGCGGCGGGGCAACAGGGAGAGAGAAATGAAAACCGCGCCGAAGACAAAGCTTCGGCGCGGTTCGGAGTAGACTTGGAGGCGTTAACAGGCCGAGCAGCAGCTCGGCCCTACCAAGGCGGCAACCGGATTACTCTTCGATTTCCTTCAGATTGAGGAACCGGGTCGAGCCTTCCCGGATCAAGTTCACGAAGACGCCCTTCTTGAGGTCGACACCCTTCATGGCCTCACGGAAATCTTTCGGGCTGTTCACCGGCTTGCGGTTCACTTCGGTGATGATGTCTCCGGCACGGATCCCGCGCTGTGCGGCGGCCGACGTCTCGTCGACCGACGTGACTGCCACCCCTTCGCCCTTCTCGACCTCGAGTTTCTTGGCGAGTTCTTCGGTGACGGGTTCGACGCGGATGCCGAACGACGTGGAGCCGGCGTCAGGTGCCGGGCGGCGGGCCGATACCCTGGTGTCGGCCTGTTGCTCCGGGATGGCCTCGGTCTTCACCTTGAGCTTGGTGGACTTGCCGTCCCGGACGACGTCGAGGGTCACGGTGTCGCCGGGAGTCTTGTAATAGATCTGCTCCTGCAATTCGCGGGAGGTCTTCACCTTTTTGCCATCGACGGCGACGACCACGTCGCGGGGCTTGAGCACCTTGGCGGCGGGACCGGTGGTCTGGACGCCGCTGATGAACACGCCTTCCTCGACGCCTTCGACGAGTTCCCTGAACTGTTGGTTGTCCTTGAGCGACGCGATCTGCACGCCGATGCGGGACCTCGTCAGTTTGCCGTTCTTGATGAGGCTGTCGGAGACCTGCTTCGCGAGGCTGCTGGGGATCGCGAAACCGATGCCGGTGTTCATGCCTCGGATCATCGAGTTGATGCCGACGACCTCGCCGTAGAGGTTGATGAGCGGGCCGCCGGAGTTGCCGGGGTTGATGCTCGCGTCGGTCTGGATGAAGTCCTGGTCGGCGTAGTCGCCGGTGGGCATCGCCCGGCCTTTGGCGCTGATGTGGCCGACGGTGACCGTGTGGTCGAGGCCGAAGGGCGCGCCGATCGCGATGACGAACTCACCCACCTTTGACGCGGTGGAGTCGGCAAGCTTGAGGGCCTTCAGGCCTTTGCCGGTGATCTTGATCACGGCAAGGTCTGAGAGCGGGTCGGTTCCGCGGACCTCGGCCTTGAACTGGCGTCCGTCCTTGAGGATCACAGTGATCTTCTCGGCGTCCTCGACGACGTGGTTGTTGGTCACGATGTAGCCGTCCTCCGAGATGATGAACCCCGAGCCGTTGCCCTGGGATCGACGGGGCACTGCGGGCTGCTGTTCGCCCCGACGCTTGAAGCGCTTCTGCATTTCCTCCGGCAGCATCTCGAAGAAGGGGTTGTCCTCCAGGTTGCCGCTGGCGGGCGTGATTTTCTGTTCCACCTGGATGAAGACGACGGACGGCGCGGCCGTGTCGGCGACTTCAACGAAGGCGGAGTTGAGTTGGCGGGCCATCTCCAGAGCCGGGCTGGCGGCGTGGGATTGGGGCGTGGCGACGGCGATCGCAGCG
The DNA here is from genome assembly GCA_043754645.1 of Verrucomicrobiales bacterium. Lineage (GTDB taxonomy): Bacteria > Verrucomicrobiota > Verrucomicrobiia > Limisphaerales > CANJSG01 > CANJSG01. The sequence goes on from JAYUUX010000679.1 coordinate 3,016, forward strand.
GCAGCGACGGCCGCGGACAGCCATGCTTTGGCATTGCTGGATTTTCTTATGGTCATGGTGACGGGTTGGAACCCTGTTGAAGCAACGTTGTTCAAGACCCGGCCCGCTGCAACAGGTGGAAAATGTTTGAACGCGGTGAGCCCGGCGAAGGTCGGGTCCGATTCTTGAAACTTGCCGGCATTCCGCGGGTTGACTCCGGGGACGGTCCGGGTTTTATCCCGGCGGTCCAAACAGATACCCAAATCACGCCATGAGCCAGATGCACGAAATCGACTACGAGATCCACGGCAGCGAAATGCAGTTCGTCGAGATAGAACTCGACCCGCAGGAGGCCGCCATCGCCGAAGCCGGCTCGATGATGTTCATGGAGGATGGCATCGCGATGGAGACCATTTTCGGCGATGGACGGAGCGAGAACTCCGGCTTCCTCGGCAAGCTGATGGGTGCGGGCAAACGTCTGCTGACCGGCGAATCGCTCTTCATCACGGTTTTCCAAAACCGTGGCATGGGCAAAAAGAAGGTGGCCTTCGCCGCGCCGTATCCGGGCAAGATCCTGCCGATGAATCTCGGCCAACTGGGCGGGGAGATCATTGCCCAGAAGGATTCGTTCCTGTGCGCGGCCAAGGGGGTGTCCGTGGGCATAGCCTTCCAGAAGAAAATCGGCGTGGGCCTGTTCGGCGGCGAGGGATTCATCATGCAGCGGCTCCAGGGCGATGGACTGGCGTTTGTCCATGCGGGCGGGACGTTGCATCGCCGGGATCTGGCGCCGGGCGAAGTCATTCGCGTCGACACGGGATGCATCGTGGCCTTCCAGCCGAGCGTGGCCTACGACATCCAGTTCGTCGGCGGGATCAAGAGCGCGCTCTTCGGCGGTGAAGGACTTTTCTTCGCAACACTCCGCGGTCCCGGAACGGTCTGGCTCCAGTCGCTGCCGTTCAGCCGCTTGGCTGATCGCATTCATGCGGCAGCGCCGCAGAACGGTGGCGGGGGGCGTGAGGAAGGTTCGGTGCTCGGTGGATTGGGCCGGTTGCTGGACGGCGACAACCGGTGACTCCGGTCAGGGGATCCGGATGACGAGTTTACCCAGCGCCTCGCGCCGGCCGAGCCGCTCGAACGCGGCTTCCGCGTCGGCCAGGGGATAGGTCCGGTCGATGACGGGACGAAGGTGGCCGGCGGAAGCGAGCTTCAGCGTGAGCTCCATGTCGGTCCGGGTTCGGCCGTAGCTGCCGACGAGTTTCTGTTCCTTCACGAACATGGGCCAGAGGTCCAGGGGCACGGTTTTTCCGGCGGTCGCTCCGCAGGTCACGATGGTTCCGCCCCGCGCGAGGCAGTGGAAACATTCGAGCAACACGTCGCCGCCGACGTGTTCGACGATCAGGCCGACCCCGCGTTTGCCGGTGAGGCGGCGAACTTCCGTGGACCAACCTGGCTGGGAGCTGTCGACGGCCGCTTCGGCGCCGAGGGACAGGCCGAGTTGGCGTTTTGTCGGGGTGGAGCCGGTGGTGATGACCCGAGCGCCGAGGTGCCGCGCAATCTGGATGGCGGCCGAGCCGACGCCGCTTGCGGCTGCGATCACCAGGACCGTCATCCCTGGCGCGACAGTCGCGCGCTTGGTGAGCATATGAACGGCGGTGCTTCCGGCGAGGGTCAGCGCGGCCGATGAATCGAACGAAACGTCGTCCGGCAAACGGACGAGCGACGATACGGGCACGGCAACCTGTTCCGCAAAACCGCCGTTGCGCTGGACTCCGAGGAGGATGGAGTCGAGGCACGTTGATTCCTCGCCACGGAGGCAGAACTCACATCTCCCGCAAAAGAGATTCGATTGCACGGCGACCCGGTCACCAACCGACCAGTCGGTGGAGTCTGACGGGCTTTGCAGGATCTCGCCCGCGATCTCGCAGCCCTGGATGAGCGGCGTGGGAATCCGAACTGGCAGGGAGCCACCCGCCGCCCAGAGGTCGAGGCGGTTGAGGCCGCAGGCCCGCACGCGGACCACCGCTTCTCCCGGGGCGGCGACCGGTGCCGGGACCTCGGCGAGCGTGCGGGAGGCCGGGACGCCGGTTGATTGGAGAAGAAGGGCCTTCATCAAGGGCAAGGTGGCCGGTGGATTCAGGAGCAGGCAATGCGGGACGAATAGTTTTTGCTCAAGCTCGGGAGGCCCGGATCCGATGACCGATCAGATCACATTTGTTCCCAAACCGTCGGGTGCGCGCCCCGTGCCAATCCCGGGTCCGGGCCATCAATCAAAATGAAAGTTCTCAGCGTCGACGATTCGCGGATGGTCCACATGGTCGTGACCAAGGCGTTCAAGCCCGCCGGCATTGAAGTCATCATTGCCAGCAACGGACTGGAGGGACTCGAAAAGGCCCGCTCGGAGCATCCCGATATGATCGTCCTCGACGCCACGATGCCCGTGATGAACGGGATCGACGCGTTGGAGCAGTTGAAGAAGGACCCGGCCACGCGGGAGATACCGGTCGTCATGCTCACGACCGACGCCGCAAGGGACAACATGGACCGCGCGGTCCGCCTGGGCGCGGTGAAGATCGTCACGAAGCCGTTCACCGCACTTGGATTGTTGCAGAGCCTCGGCCCCTACCTCAAATCGGCGGCTATGGCCTGCCTCGTGGCGGCCGGGGTCAGTTGGACGGCATGTCCTTGATGAACTGATCCGCCTTTCCAACGGCGGCATTCATTTCCGAGATCAGCTTCAAGATTTCAGCCTGGATGCTCGCAGATTCGCCTTTCAGCGAGGCGAGGGCTTGGGCATTCAGGTTATGCTTTAGGAACAGAGTCTGGTCCTTGAGGCGGGAGAGGACCGGATTCATCGTGACCTCGGCCCGTTTCAGGCTGGCGGAGAGATCCTCAAACCGGGCCCGGGTCTCATACATGCGGCGACG
>JAYUUX010000680.1:0-3746 GCA_043754645.1 Verrucomicrobiales bacterium
CATCCGAACCGGCCGCGCGGACCGCGATGCTGGCGGCGCAACGCGCCTCCGACTCCGTTCGGGAGGAGGCGCGAAAGGCCATTCATGCGGCCGATCCGACGTCGAAGAAGACCAAGGACTCGGACTACGTCTTCATCACCTTCATCCTGACCCAGCTTCCGCACGGCGTGATCGGCCTGTTGCTCGCGGTCATGTTCGCGTCGGCGCTTTCCTCCAAGGCCGGCGAACTCAACGCGCTCGGCACCACCTCGACCATCGACTTGTGGCGCCATTTCCGTCCGCTGGCCGCGCACGACGAGGCGCGCAATGTCCGTGTCGCGAAATGGCTCACCGCGCTCTGGGGACTCTTCGCCATCGGCTTCGCGCTATTCGTCAGCTTTGCCGAGAATCTCATCGAAGCGCTCAACATCGTGGCCTCCATCTTCTACCCGGCGCTGCTGGGCGTTTTCGTCGTGGCCTTCTTCATCAAGAATGTGAAGGGCTCGGCCGTTTTCTGGGCCGCCATCGCCGCGCAGGCCGTCGTGATCGCGATCTTCTTCCTCGGGAAAAAATATCCCGAGCACGAGATAGGCTACCTCTGGCTGAACCCGATCGGTTGCGCGACGTGCGTGGTCTTCGCGGTCGTGCTCCAGGCGTTGCTCAAGTCGCCGCCCAATCCATCCGCCCCATGAGCGCCTCGCCCGTCATCTGTTTCGGCCAGCAACCGTGCGGGTTCTTCCCGCGGCGGTTTCTCTACGCCAAGATCGTCACGGCGCGGCGTCTACAGGCGGAGATCGGAGGGGAGATCGTCTTCTTCTACCACGACAGCGACCACGATCCGCGCGAGACGCGGACGACGCTGCTACATCGCAAGACCGGCGAATCCATCGAGCTGAACTTCGCCTTCGACAACCAGATCCAGCGCAAGTTCTCCCCGCTGTATCTCAAGCGGGTCCGCGCCGACTGGCACGCGAAGACCGCGCTCCAACTGCCCGCCTATGTCGATCCCCGCTGGGTCGCGGCGTTTCGCGAGACGGCTTCCGCGACCGTCGGCGAATTCTGCCTCGAGATGTATCGGCGCATGGGCCTGCTCGACGGGGTCCGCGTGGCGCGTTCCGGTGATCCCGAGTTCCGCAATGCGGCGTGCGATGTCCCGGAGTTCTTCGTCGACGCCCCGTATGAGAACGAGATCGTGCGGGCGCGTTTCCTCGACGGAGTGCTGAAAGTCCACAAAGGCGGAGACCAGTTCCTGACGCTGCCTCCGATGGAGTTCACCAAGGCGCAGATCAGTCCGACGCGCGACACCCGGTTGCGCTGGATGCAGTCCGTGCTGCATTGCACCCACTACATTGCGGGCGCCGGCGAGCAGGCTTATCTACGCCGGGAAGACGCGCCCGAGATCACCTACATCAACCGCGACGCCATCGACCGCTCCGATGAAGCCTACACCGACATCCCCGCCTGACGCCGAGCCATTGCTGGTCTTTGGCGCGCACCCCGACGACATCGAGTTCGGCTGCGGGGGAATCGTCGCGAAGGAAACCAGTCTCGGCCGCGAGGTCCATCTGGTCGTCTGTTCCCGTGGTGAAGCCGGTTCCAACGGCACGCCCGTCCAGCGTGTCGCCGAGGCGCAGAAGGCCGCCGAGGCATTGGGCGCGTCGATCGAGTTCATCGAGCTGGACGGTGATGCCCACCTGGAAGTGAAGGCCGGGCACGCGATCAAGCTGGCCGGCATCCTGCGACGCGTGAAGCCGGGCATCGTGCTCGCGCCGAGCCTGGTGGAAAACCAGCACCCAGATCATTGGCGTTTGGGAAAGCTTGTGCGCGATGCGTCCCGGCTCGCGCGCTTCGGCGGCTTGGCCGAGTTGCGGGATCTTCCGCCGCATGTGATCGGGCAACTCCTGTTCTACGCGGTGACGCCGGAAGCCGAGCCGACCGACATCTCTCCCTTCTTGGTCGACGTATCCGCGCCCGAGATCATCGCGACGTGGACGGCCGCGATGGAAGCGCACGCATCCCAGATGGTGACGAGAAACTATTCCGAACTGCAGCTGACGCGGGCCCGTGCGAACGGCCTCAGGGCAGGGGTTGGCCACGCCATCGCGCTGTTCCCGAATGACCCACCCGTGATCGGCTCGCTCGCGCAGTTGGGTCGCGGGGCGCGTCGTTTTTGACATGGGCCAGGCTCTTAAGATCGGCATCACCTGTTACCCGACCGTGGGAGGCAGCGGCGTCCTCGCGACAGCCCTTGGCGTGGATCTGGCGCGACGCGGCCACGAGGTGCATTTCATCAGCTACGAGCGGCCCTTTCGCCTGCCGCCGAATGCGCCGCGTCTCCACTTCCACCCGGTTTTGATCAATGACTACGATCTCTTCAAGTATCCGGACTACACGTTGCCCTTGTCGGTGAAGATGGCCGAGGTCAGCCGTGACTGCGGCCTCGACATCCTGCATGTCCACTATGCGGTGCCGCACGCGACGGCCGCGATCCTGGCGCGGTCCATGTTGCCGCCCGGCCAGCAGCCGCGCGTCGTGACGACACTGCATGGAACCGACACCACGCTGCTCGGCCGCGACGCCGGCTACGCGCCGGCGATCACCCATGCGCTCTCGTGTTCGGATGCGGTGACCACGGTGTCGGCCTGGCTGAAGGATGAGACGCAACGGGTGCTCGGGATCCGATGTCCGATCGACGTGATCCACAATTTCTACGAACCCCGGCCACCGGAACGCGTGCGGGATGAAGTGCGGTCCGGTCTCGGCGTGGGGGATGGCGAAGTGCTGATCATTCATTCGTCGAACCTTCGTCCGTTGAAACGAATCGACCTCCTTCTCGAAACGGCGGCGCTCATCCATCCGGCAAATTCATTCAAGCTGCTCGTTCTCGCTGGCGGGAGCTTTGCACCTTTCGCCGATGAAGTGCGGCGACTCGGTCTGGAAGACTGTGTGATCGTGCGGGAGAAGGTGTCCGACGTTGAAGACTACCTCCAGGCCGCCGACCTGGGACTCATCACGTCCGACACCGAAAGCTTCTGCCTGAGCATCCTCGAAGCGATGGCTTTTGGCTGTCCGAGTGTCGCCACTTGCGTCGGCGGGATCCCGGAGGTGATCGACGACGGTGTCACCGGCCTGCTGGCGCCGATGGGTGACGCCCGGGCGCTCGCCCGTGCTGTAGAGAGCCTGATCCAGAATCCGGGACGGCGGGCCGCGATGGGGCGGGCCGCCCGGGAAACCGCCCGGCTGAAGTTCTCCGCCGACGCAATCGTTCCGCTCTACGAAGACCTCTATCGCCGCGTCTGCGATTGAGTGGGGGCCGCAAATGGACGGGGCCCAACCTTGGGATTGCGATTCGCGGCAGGCCGTCCCACTTTTTCCACGATGAAAGCGCTGATCTCCTCGTTTCTCCTACTGTGCGTCGGACTGGCCATGGTTGGGACCAATGTCGCCGGTGCGGCCCCGATGCCGGTTCTGATCGTCGACGGGCAGAACAACCACGACTGGAAGGGCACGACTCCACTGCTCAAACGCTACCTCGAGGAGACGGGGTTGTTCGTCGTGGATGTCGCCACGACCCCGGAGAAGGGCGAGGCCGCCGGATTCAAACCGGAGTTCAAGAAATACAAGCTGGTCGTCTCGAACTACAATGGAGCCGCCTGGCCGAAGGAAACCCAAGAGGCGTTCGAGGAGTTTGTCCGTGGCGGCGGCGGTTTCGTCAGCGTGCACGCGGCGAACAACTCCTTTCCGGAATGGTCCGCCTACAACCAGAT
>JAYUUX010000681.1:0-7282 GCA_043754645.1 Verrucomicrobiales bacterium
CCTTCCACTTCCAGCCAGCGAAACACCACACCGGGCTGGCCGTCGCGTTCCGCGAGCGGATTCTGCCAGCGTCCCGCGCCCGGGCGCGACCGGAACAACCGCGCAGGATCCACCCGGACGATCTCACCCGCGAGGAGCCACACGTCGAGTTCGTGGACCGAGGGCTCGGGACTGACATCGAAGGCCCCAAGCTTGCGCAGGAGGCGCGGCGGCGTTTCGGAGTAGACGGTGATCGGCTCGGAGCGGCGGCCTTTGGAAACGTCATCGAGATTGGGGATGAACCACTTGTTGGACTGCCCTGGTCCCACCCAAACGGAAAAGCCATTCAAGCGCAGCTTGTAGCGGCCGGCGACCGGCGCCTTGAAATTGCTGAACTTGGGCTCGAGCGGTTCATAGCTTCCGGCCACGACCCCGACGCCTTCGATCTCCCTCAGCGCGGCATTGGTCTTTCCGGCGGAGATTGGACCCTTTCCGGCGCGCACGTCGGCCTGGCCTTCGAATCCAAGCACCGGAAACGTCGCCCGTTCGGGCGCCGTGTTGAAGACGGAGAACTTCATCGGCCCGGTGTAGCTGCGCTGGTCGCGCGCATAATGCCGGACCATCGTCGTTTCCGGTTGCTCCACCTTCCCGGCCATCACCTGACGCAACGCATAGTCGGCCGCGCCCAGATACCTCGCCATCTGGACATAGGACACGTCCAAGGCATCGCCGACTTTGTTGAAGCGATGGGCCACTCCGTCCTCCGGCAAGGAATCCCGAACCTGCAACCACGGCGCCTGCAGGAGATCGCGCAGCGCGTTCTCATATTCGTAGCGGTTCAACCGGCGTTGCACCGATCGGCCCTCTTTCGCGACCAACTTGTCCTCCGCCGCCGTGATCGTCTTGGCCACCGCTGATTTGAATTCCTCGAGGTCGACGGCCGGGGGACGCGCCTTCTTCTTGGGAGGCATTTCACCGGCGGCCACGCGGTCAAACACGTTGACCCACTTGGCCAGATCCTTCTGGGCACTCGACTCCAGCCGGAGAGCCGCGAGATCGAGCCCGCCCTTCTTCATCTCGGCGTCATGACACTCGACGCAGTGCGCATCGATGAACCGGGTTGCCGTAGCCACTCGCGCAGAGGATGAAACCATCAAAAAATGCAGCCCGACGAAAAGCCCAATAAGTCTGAAGAAGCCGGTGGTTGTCATCAGGAAGCCTGTGTTTCGCAGAGAATCTTGGGGCAGAATCCTCAATTTCACAATCACGCCCTTATTTGAATCAAACCTCACTGGAATCCCAGAAACAGACTCTAAACCTACTTAATTCTTTACTCGAAGCCCTCTGTATGCCAAAAAGTGGACGAGTAGCCCACTTTTGAGACACATGAAACCAAAACTAAAACTGATCCTTCTAACTGTGATCACGCTGCTGGGGCTAATGCCCAAGCAGGTGGCCGCACAATGTATTCTTCCGCCCCAACCCGTATGCTTCACGGTCGAAGACGGCGTGAATTCATTGTGGTCCGTCACCTTGAACTACTCGCCTACCGATCCGTCGTATGTGCTTCAACCGGGAACTCCTTACAATGGCTGGTGCCTGCAGTTCAACGCCGCGATCGCCACCACCAACTACTGCGAAGCCACCCTGCGCTACCTTGACGGCCCGCTGCCTGCGCATCTGACCGGGTATGCTTCGCCGGTTGTCAACCAGCTCAACTACATCATCAACAACACTTCCGGTTCCTCGATGCTGGATGTGCAGTTTGCAATGTGGAACATCCTTCAGGGCTTTGAACTGACGTCGCAAGCATCGATCGATCTGGCCTCGAACGCAGTTGCGCTCGGGTCCGCTTTTGTTCCTTCTGCAAACCAAAAGCGGGCTGCGATTCTTGATCTCGGACCCGATTCCGCGATCCAAAGGGTTATTGTTGAAGTCTCATGCGGCGGCCCGCCCCCGCCCCCTTCGGAACAATGCGCGCAGGAAGCAATTGGCACCCCCATCATCAACAACAACGCGACCTACGCGTTCGCCCTCGGCAATCTCCTGGGCAATGACTTCATCACCGGTCCGCAACCGTTGAAGCTCCTCCAGCAACCCGATGGTTCGCTGATCCTCACCGGTGTCGTCGTCCGCGCCTCGAACCCGAACCTCTGCTTCACGGTCAACGTCACCTTCTCCGGACCCACGCCCGTCGCGCCGGCGGGTTATCCCCAAAAGCTCATTGGCACCGCCGACTCCTCCGGTTGGACCTACTACACCAGCGTCGCCGGCACGCTCGTCGGCCAGAAGGGCCTCGCGGGAACAAACCTCTTCATCGCCGCGACGGGCGCGCAGTTCGGCCTCGGTGCGAACAACAACAATCTGCTCAACGGATATTTCTCCAGCATCACGTGGGGAACAACGCTCGGAACGGTCACGAACGGCGGCGTCCTCGCCGGACAGGTCATCGAGTGCCCTGACGTCGACCAGATCTGCCTGAACCAAGCGTTGCCTGTTCCCGGAGTGGGCGGTGGCCACGCGTTCTTCCTTCCCGGCATCGGCACCGACTTCGTTGCCGGCACCGTTCCGCTGAAGTTCGTCGAATCCTCCAATGGCAAAGGCTCCATCACGGGCGTCGTCTTCAGCGCGTCCAATCCCTGCAAGTCCTTCATCGTCGACATCGCGCTTTCCGGCCTGACCTCGGCCGGACCCGGCAGCGCCAAGTTGGAACTTCCGAACTCCTACTACGTCGCGCCCCTCGGCACCGGGATCGTTGATACGAACGGCTGGCGCTACTACTCGAACATGGTCGGAACATTGACTGGCGCAGGCTGCTACTCCGGTGGCCAGCTCAAGATCACCAACATGGGACCGGCTCCGCAGTTCGGCATCGGCGCCAACGGCAAGAACACCAACGACGGCGGTTCCGCGTGGTTCACCGTCACGGTCGTCAAGCAGCCGTCCAGCCCCACCTACACGCTCGTGCCGACGTCGGGATCCCACGGCGACTTCAACCTCGACATCGCTCCGTGCGCTGAAGAGGAAGTCTGCGTCAAGGAAGCCTTCCCGGCGCTCGTTTCCGGCGGCCACGCGCTCTACCTGCCCGGCATCGGCACCGACTTCATCGCGAGCAGCGGCCCGCTGAAGTTGACCAAGTATGAAGACGGCACCGCGCTCCTCTCGGGCAACGTCTACAGGAAGTCGAACACCAACCAGGGCTTCGCGATCAACGTGAACCTGAGCGGCCTGGTCGAACCTCCGGCTCCGGCTCCGAGCGGCAGCGCGAAGCTGGAACTCCCCGCGAGCGCCTACCTGCCTACGGGCCCGGTCGACACGAATACCTGGACCTACTACACGGCCTTTACCGGAACCCTCAAGGGTCTCGGTCAGTATGCCGGTGGATCCATCGCGATCGCCCGCATGGGCCCCTCGTTCCAGCTCGGCTACGGAGCCAGCGGCAAGAACACCAACGACGGCGGATCCGGCTGGTTCACGGTGACGGTGACGAAGCACCCCACCGCCGGCGGCGCGTTCTACCCGACCAGCCACGGCGACTTCAACCTGGACATCACGCCGTGCGTGTTCACGCCTCCCCCGCCGCCGCCTTGTGTCGGAACGGGCACTCCCGGCTACTGGAAGAATCATCCCGAAGCCTGGCCCGTCAGCTCGATCGTGATCGGTGGCAAGACCTACACCAAGGCTCAGGCCATCACCGCCATGGGCACCTCTCCCGCCACCGACAATACCTATACGATGTTCCGCCACCTGGTCTCGGCCAAGCTGAACGTCCTGTTCGGCAACAACTCGAGCTGCATCGACACGACCATCACCGCCGCCGACCAGTGGCTCGTCACCTATCCGCTGGGAAGCGGTGTGTCCGGTGGAAGCGCGGCATGGACTGCCGGTGCTCCTCTGGCGACCAAGCTCGACGACTACAACAACGGCCGCCTGTCCTGCGCTCAGCACCGGGACTCGCTCACCTGCGCGCCGTCAAGCTGCCCGACGGCTCCCACCGACCTCGTGCTCACGGTCAACGCCCTCGGCAAGGTCGTCCTCACCTGGTCCGACAACTCCGCCACCGAGACCGGCTTCATCATCCAGCGCAAGACCGGCGCCAATGGGACGTGGACTACGATCGCCTCGTCCGTCGGGGCCAACACCACGACCTACACGGACACCACGGTCGCGATCTGCACGACCTACTGCTACCGCGTCCGGACCAGCAACTGCGCCGAATACACGGCTGAAGCCTGCATCACCACTCCGCAGCCCTGCCCGAATCCTCCCAGCAACCTCGTCCTCGCGTCGAAGGTCGCCGGCAAGGTCGTCATCAGCTGGAGGGACAACTCCTCCGGCGAGTCCTGCTTCCAGATCGAGCGCAGGACCGGCACTGGTAACTGGGTCAAGATCGGCCAGGTCGCCGCGAACTGCACGACCTACACCGACACCACGGTCCAGCCGTGCATCAGCTACACCTACCGCATCCGCACCTGCGAATGCGCCGACTACTCCAACGAACTTCCCGTCACGTCCGCCGCCGCCCCGATCATCGGAACGGGCAAGGGCCTCGTCGGCGAATACTTCGACAACGTCAACTTCACCTCCTCGAAGTTGACCCGCATCGATTGCGGCATCTGCTTCGACTGGGGCACCGGTTCGCCGGCCACCGGGATCGGCAGCGATACGTTCAGCGTCCGTTGGACTGGTCAGGTGCAGGCTCAATACACCGAGACCTACACCTTCTACGTCACCGGCGACGACGGCTACCGCCTGTGGGTCAACGGTGTGAAGATCATCGACAACTGGGTCGACCAGGGTCCGACCGAACGCAGCGGCACCATCGCCCTCGTCGCCGGGCAGAAGTATGACATCAAGCTCGAGTATTATGAAAACACCGGTGGTTCCAGCGTCCGCCTGGCGTGGTCCAGCCCCTGCACCGCAAAGGAACTTGTTCCCTGCACTCAGCTCTACGGATCCTGCGGCGACGGCTTGAAGGGGGAATACTTCAACGCGAAGGACCTCACCTGCTACAAATTCACCCGCATCGACGCGAACATCTGCTTCGACTGGGGCTCCGGTTCGCCTGCCACCTCGATCAACGCCGACTGCTTCAGCGTCCGCTGGACCGGTCAGATCCAGGCCCAGGTCTCCGAGACCTACACGTTCTTCGTGAACGCCAACAACGGCTACCGTCTCTGGGTCAACGGAACCAAGATCATCGACCTGTGGGGCAACACCACCACGATGGAAACCAGCGGCACGATCGCCCTCGTCGCCGGACAGAAGTATGACATCAAGCTCGAATACTTCGAAAACGCAGGCACGGCCTCGGCCTTCCTCTCGTGGTCCAGCGCCACGACTCCGAAGCAGGTCGTTCCGAAGTGCGTGCTGTTCTCCGGCGGCTACTCCGGCAAGTGCGATGTCAGCGTTCCCTGGCAGACCAGGAACATCGGCAACTGCGCGAAGCCCGGTGAAGCCAAGGAATCCTTCGGCGAATTCTTCATCAAGGGTTCCGGATCCGACATCTGGGGCAGCAGCGACGAGTTCCACAAGATGTTCCAGAACGCCGTGGGCGACTGCGAGATCAAGGCGAAGATCAGCCTGGTCGGAAACACCGACCCCTGGGCCAAGTGCGGCATCATGATCCGTGAGTCGTTGAACGCAAACAGCAGCCATGCCTTCATGTGCCTGACGGCCGGAAACGGCATCGCCTTCCAGCGCCGCAACGGCACCGGCGCCGCCTCCGAGCACACCTCGGGCGGCAACGACGGCAGCCTCTGGGTGAAGCTGGTCCGCCGCGGCAACACGTTCACCTCCTACAAGTCGAAGGACGGCTCGAACTGGACCCAGGTGGGCAGCTGCAACATCCCGATGGCATCCAACTGCTACATCGGCATCGCGGTCACGTCGCACAACAACTCGGTTCTGAGCGAGTGCAAGGTCAGCAACGTGACGGTCATTCCTTGATCTAGTCCCGATCGAAACTGCGACAGCCGGAGGCCACAAGCCTCCGGCTGTTTTCTTTTCTGCCCTTTGCCAACAGCTGTGTTCAGGGCAGAATCCATCCGTGGCTCAGACCCGGAAGCGGATTTTTATCATAGGCGCTCTCGCGGTCGCTGGCGTGGCCGGATGGTTCGCCGTCGATCGCCCCGCGAGATTCATCTCCCAGTCGGAAACCCACTCCGTAACCACACAGAGCCCATCGGCCACAGCGTCTGGGCTGGCAGGATCCACCTCCACACCCGACCCGGCCACGCAGCGAAGCAATGCCATCCGGGCAGTGCTGGACCCAATGAGCGTTGTGCCAACCGCCTTGCGGCCGGGTTTCAATGCTGTCCTGGCCGAGACCGACCCGATCCGGCGTGCAGCCCTACTGGACCAGCTTCTAAAGTCTCTTCCGCCGGGCGAGCTGATCCTCCTTTTGAATGCCCTCCCCAAAGGCGGAGGCCCCCCCGGAGTCTCCGACGAAATCCTCCGCCGTCTCGCCCTCGCCGATCCTTCGGCCGCCGCGCAGTGGGTTGTGGGCGTGACCGAACCCGATCTCCGGCAGAGCTCCTTTCGCCAACTCGGCGTTGTGTGGGCCGGTAAAGACCTGGATGGCGCAATCGCGTGGGCGTTGACGCTGCCGGAAGGCGCCGACCGCAACGTCGCGATTCATTCGATCGCCTTCGAGGCTTCACGGACCAATCCGAAACAGGCCCTCGAGTTCATCCTCGACCTCCCAGCCGGCAGTGAACGGGATGACCTCGTAATCCATGCCGCAAAGCAGTGGGCCACGAAGGAGCCCGCCAGTGCCGCTTCGTGGGCCGAGCTCATCGACGACATGGACCTTCGCATCCGTGCTCTTGCGGACATCGCCAGCGCCTGGTCGGCCACCGACCCCGAAGCAGCCGCCAACTACGCGATCAGCGCGATTCCGCCCGGCCGGGACCAATCGAGGGCCGCCATCGAGATCCTCCAGCGGTGGGTTGCCATCAACCCGGCGACCGCAACGACTTGGGCCGCGTCATTCCCTGATGGAGAACTGCAGGAGATCGCCCTCCGAACCACTGTGGGAGCTTGGGCCGGACGCGAGCCGGTTGCCGCCGCCGATTGGGTCGAAAAACTTCCCCCTGGAACCAACAAGGATCAGGCCATCGGAGCCTACTCTGTTGCCCTGGCTGAGACCGATCCGGCCGCCGCCATCCGTTGGGCCGAGATGCTGCCCGAAGGAGATGTGAGGAACAACCGGACCTACGCTGTCGCGAAGAGATGGCTGGACCTCAACGCGGCGGCCGCCCGCAGCTGGATTGAAAAATCACCTTTATCCGACACCCAGAAG
>JAYUUX010000682.1:0-3089 GCA_043754645.1 Verrucomicrobiales bacterium
GGTCTCGGAAACGGCGGGCACGCCCGAAGGGTTAGCCTTCCTGCCGTCCGCCAAAGCCACGGTGAAAATGTGGCGGAACGGGCTCAGATTCGAAACGGAAAGCCCATGCGGTTGCAGGTCCTCGATGTCGAAGAAATGGTCGGGCTCATTGACATGGCGCAGCGCCGTATCCGGGCTGTTGCGCCAGCGATCCGCTTCCCCGGAAAGAAAGGCGATCCGTTCCGCTGCAGCCGGTTCACGGACGAATGCCGGAAAGTCCTTCGGCAACGACGCCAGGGCGATTTGGTTCACCATCCGGTGCCCCTCATAGTCCCAGGCCGAAGCCGACAATGGAGCCACCGACAACATTGCCGCCGGCAACACGGATACGAGGGATTGAAAACAGGCCTTCATCGGCTCCGAGTGTCCACACTGGCGAGCGCGACGCAAATTCCTTCCCACGGCCCGGCCGGGCATGTCTCGAATCGCGCTGCCCGAACAGAAACAAGCAGGCATGTGGGCAAATCTCGTCGACCCGAAATTCGTCCAGTAAACCCAAGTGCATAAGGGCAAGAGCGGTTTGCTACTTAAGTAGACCAGCCAAAGAAAACTCTTTCGCTTTAATGCCCAACCGACAGATTCATCCTAGCTCGTGAGCACCCACGGCCACCGTTTCCTGACCCGTCTCTTCAGGGCAAAATGGATGTGGATCGGCTCGCAAATCCACCCCACCCCATGCCAACCAAGATGAAATCTCCAACCCCCGGCTTACGCCGTTTCCTCAAACGGGCGGCCGTTGCCTGCGCAGCGTTCGTGGCCGCAGCAAGCGCCCACGCGACGCCCTATGCCTCCGGTCTAACGAACACCGGCACCCAGATCATCTTCCGCCTGAACGAAGCCGCCGACTCGGTGAAGGTCATCTCCAACGGCGGAGCCACGACGAATGACCTCGGCGCTATGACCGCCGGAGCGAAGACCAACAACTTGGTCATCGCCGGGGCCTACTCCGTGGAAGTCTCCCAGAATTTCAACCTCGGCTACAAGCACGGCACGGCCCGCAGGATCAGCGACGACGCGAGCGTTTTCACGGCCTACAACTCGCCCCGCGGCGTGGCCGTGAACAAAAACCCGGGCAGCCCGTTCTTCGGCACCGTCTACGTGGCCAACAGCGCTCCGACAACGACGACGGGAATCGCCCAAAAGGGCGACGGCATCTACATGATGAACGCCGACATGACATCACCGCTGGGCCTCGCGACAAACTACTTCACTCTTGGGCTGACGAACGCGTTCACATCAGGGGGTGCCAGTAGCCCTTGGCGCCTTGAAGTTGGCGAGGACAACTTCGTTTACTTGTCGGACTTCTCCACAGCCACAGGAACGCTCTATCAAGTCACGGCGGATCTGAAATTTGCCACCAACGTCTTCACCGGCGCCGGCGAAGGCGCGGCCGCGATGGCCGCCAATGGACACGGAAGCATTGGTTCGTCGGCAATCGCGGTCGGATCACTCGCCACCGGCAATCTCAGCATCTACGCGTTAGATACTTCGAAAGCACCGGCAAACTCGCTTCGCCGCTATGATTTTGGAGCCGGCCCGTTGCCCCTTGCACCGAACCTGACCGAGAACACCCCGATCCTCTACCAACCCGGACCGCTTCTGGTATTTGCAGGGGTGAACGTCGACTTGGACCGGGGTCCTGACGGCACAATCTACATGACCCAAAATCGTTCGGCTGGAGAAGTTGCGGGTTTGTTTGTTCTAAAAACCAACGCCATCACCGGAGCATATTCAAACGTGTGGGATTCTCTAGGTTCCACCATCATCGAGTCGAACACCGCCACTGCGGATGCATTGAACAACATCGTAGGAGTATCCGCCTCGCCAGACGGGAAATGGCTGGCCCTTTACATAACTGCGGGAACTCCAGGTGACACGTGGATTCTTCCGCTGACCAACGGTGTCCCAGATTTCTCCAAACGCGTCCGCCTCGACACAGGAGCAGTCAATTTCGGCCGCGAAATCGGAGTCGACGCTGCAGGCAACTTCTACACAGCCAGCTCGGGTGAAGCCCGAATTCGGGTTTGGTCCCCGGGCGGGGCCACGACGGCAGTGACAACCTCCGCCGGCGCTTTCTCCGTGGTCGACACTTCACCGACCAACCAAGTCACGGTCACCGCCAACGTGCCCGCCGGTTTCGAACAAGGCTCGGTCCCGCTGACCTTCACCCTCACCAAGACCGGAGACACGAATGCGCCGGCCCAGGTGAACTACACGCTGAGCGGCACCGCCGTGAATGGAACGGACTACACGAGCGTTCCTCTCACCGCGACCATCCCCGCCGGATCCAGCAATGTGGTGATCACCATAGCTCCGACCGACGACTCGATCTCCGAAGCGCCTGAAACCGTGATCCTCACCGTGACACCCTCCTCGAGCGGCGTCCCGGGAGCCCCGGCCACCGCGTCCGGCGTCATCGTCGACAACGACACGCCGACGCTCTCGATCGCCACCGTCGCATCCACCATCTACGAGCGGATCCCGAACAAGCTTCTGGCCTTCACCGTTACCCGGATCGGCAGCACCAACACCGATCTGACCGTGACCCTCACCCAATCCGGCACGGCGATCCTGAACACCGACTACTCAATCGATCCTTTGACCATCCCCGGCGGTGTGACTCTGGCGAACGTCTTCGTCACTCCCATCGACAACGCCGTCTTTGCCTCCGACAAACGGCTCACGAACACCATCGCGGCCGGTGCTGGGTATGTTCTCAGCACGTCGACCAACGCAGCCTTGACGATCCTCGATGACGACCTCGGAACCGAGCGGGTCCTCTGGCGGGACGCCCTGGACTCCGCCAACTCGGCCACCAACTACGCCGTCTTCTTCGGCGCCGTGAATGGCATCCAGGACTACAGCCTGACCTTCGGCAGCGATTATAGCGGCGACGGGGTCATCGCGGCCCCCGGAACGAACTCGACCAGGGGCGTCCGGATGACGGTCAACAAGGACGAGGCCACGCCTGAAGGCGCCGCCGGCCTGAACCTCTACGTCACGAACGCGACGTTCGCAGGCGACTACGCCCTCCGCTTCAACATGCACGC
>JAYUUX010000683.1:0-3618 GCA_043754645.1 Verrucomicrobiales bacterium
ACCAACCACCCAGGACTTCCGCTCCGGTGAACCGGTCCATGACTGGTTCGGCGCGGCTAGTCTTTTGTTGTTAGCGGCCGTGGGCTTTGCCTTGGACGACATGGACCGGACGGTTCCGGCAGTTCTTCTTGGCCTGGCGGCGTGGATCGGATTCCGGGCGTGGCGGGTAACCGGGGTTCCATACGTCCGGCTGGAACCGCAGACGCTCTGGGTCTTCGAGTCGGGGCGGGCGCGGCACTGTATCTCGTTGGACCAAGTCGTAGGAATCTCCGGCGGGCTCAACAAGACCATCCTGAAACTCCGGGGCGGCGCGACCGCCGAGATCGGCCATAGCGGCTTCCTCACCACCAGCGTTCGCAACGCGTTCGTGGAAGCCCTCAGGGCGCGTTTCGAAAACGAAGCTGCCCGCTCGACGAAGGCGGTGGGCTGAAGGTTATTCGAACAACGGGATCACCTTCATGCCCGTCACGTGGACGAGGCCCATGTCGGTGATGCGGAGTTCGGGGATGACGGAGAGCGGGATGAGGTTGAAGCCCATGTAGGGCAGGGAGCAGTTCAGGGCCTCCCACGCCTTCTTCAGGAGGATCGTTTCTGCCTGAACTTCACGGGCCGGTTTGTCCGACAAAAGTCCGGCCACCGGCAGCTCGATCATGGCGAGGACCTTGCCGCCGTCGGCGACGACCACGCCGCCTTGCTTCGCCTTGATGGCTTCCAGCGCCACGCGCATGTCGCGCTCGTTGGTGCCGGCGATGATGATGTTGTGGGCGTCATGGCCCACGCTGCTGGCGACAACGGCCGGGGTTGACTTGGTGGAATGGACCCTGCTCGATTCGGACCACGGCTTCGAAGATGTCCCAGATCGGGGCCGTGTTTCATTCCAAACCAACCACGCCTGTTCTTTTTTGGACCGACTGCACGAAATGAAAACCCGGAAATTGTTTTCCGCCTCGCTCGCTTCCCTCAGCGTCGCGACGCCGCTCCTTGCCCAGACGAACACCCCGCCTGCCGGCAGCGAGGTCACGAAACTTGACCGCATCATCGTCGAAGGCGTGCCCTTGGAGGAGCAGGTGGTCCCAACTGCCCGGCCGTTCAACTCGGTATACGGCACTGACCGGTCGATCCTTGAGACGCCGCGCAACGTCACCATCATTTCCCGCGAACAGCTCGACGCGATCAGCATCCAGGATGTCCGTGATTTCTCGAAGCTGACCTCGAGTTCCTACACTCGTTCAAATTTCGGCGCACCCACGACTCCGGACATTCGCACCCAGATCGCCGACACGTTCGTCAACGGCATGCGCCTCGGCCTGACGAGCAACGGCAACGGTTTGCCGGTGAACTTCAACTCCGTCGAGTCCGTCAACATCGTCAAAGGCCCGGCCACGGCGGTCTATGGCCCTTCACAGTATGTCGGCGGCTATGTCGACCTGATCACCAAGCGGCCTTTCTTCGACGAGTTCCATGGCGACATCTCCGGCACCGTCGGCATGTGGGACACCTACCGCTGGACGGCCGACTTCGGTGGGCCGCTTCCTGGAAAAAAAGCCGCCTACCGCATCAGCTATTCGGGCGAGGACTCGGGGAGCTACTACTCCGACGGCTTCAAGAAAACCCAGGCGATCTACGCGGCGCTGCAATGGAATCCCAGCGAGCGCTATGAAGCGTTCTTCAACACGGAGTTTTTCTGGGCGAACTACACGGAGAACTTCGGCATCAACCGCGTCACCCAGGAACTGATCGACGACGGCATCTACCAGACAGGCATCAACCAGAACCCGGCACCCGATTTCGGCGCCTACCCGTTTGGATTCGCCGACACGATGGGCAACCCCATCACGTTCGGAAACATCAACGTCGTCGGAGGCGTGCCTGCTGCCATCTCCGATCCCCAGAATTCGCGTTGGGTCGTCTCGGGCTTTCCCGCCGCGAACAACATCGCCCTCGGACCCAAGGTCCAGATCGATCGCAGCCAGCGCCTGCTGCGTCCCGGGGACAACTCGGAGGGCTTCAGCTACAACGCCCAGCTCGTCCAGACGTTCCATGCGACGCCCAAGCTCGACATCGGAAACAACACGCTGTTCCGCTACGTCGATCGCGAGACCTTCTCGTCCTACTACTACTCCGAGATCATCAATCCGAGCTGGAGCATCGAGAACCGCACCGAGTTCCGCTTCAACCTCGACAGCCACCAGATCAACACGGGCCTCGACGTTCGCTACCAGGAGGTCAAGGCCTACAACGACTTCTTCTCCGAGCCGGCCAACGTCTGGGATCTGACGAAGGACCATAGCTTCATCAACATCTACAACTCGGTGAACTTCCCGAACCCGTTCACCAGCGTGCCGGTTCCGGGATGGCCCGGCCGATTCTACACGCCGGACAACGGCGACTCCGGCCACTCGAAGTCGCTCTTCGTCGGGCCCTACTACCAGCATGACTGGCGGATCACCGACAAGTTCTCGATCCTCGGCGGCGGCCGCGTCGACTTCGTCGACCTCGACTACAAGGATCCCGCTGGATTCCTCCGTGGCGACAGCGTCACGTTCGGACTCCCCAGCGCCAATGCCAGCGCGATCTACAAGATCACCCCGACCGTCTCGACCTACTTCAGCTACAACTGGAGCCAGAACGGTGCCGGTGCTGTTGGCAACGGCGGTGGTTACACGACGGGCGGGGCCAACGACTTCGGGATGGGTAGTCTCCGGACCGAGGCCGAACTGTTCGAGCTCGGTGCCAAGTCGAGCCTCATGGAAGGAAAGCTCTTCTTGAACTTCGCGGTCTATCAGCAGACCCGCGGCAATGTGAACTCACAGACCCGCGCTATTTCCGAGTTCGAGACCCGGGGCGTCGAGTTCGAGGCCAATTACCAGCCGACCCGGAACTTCTACATGACGTTCGGCTACTCCTACACCGACTCCAAGGTCCACGCCCAGACTTCGGGCGATCTCTTCGATGTCGGCAACACCAGCCTCACGCCGTTCCAGGACCGGTTCTTCAGCCTGACCTACCCCGGGACCTACCAGCGCCAGGGTGTTCCTGAGCACCTCATGAACCTCCTCGCGTCCTACAAGATCTACAAGGGCTTCGGTGCTTCGGCCAACGTCGTCCTGACGAGCGAGATCAACAACAACAACACGGGAACGCTCGTCATCCCGATGCAATACACCCTCGACCTCACGCTCTTCTACAAGTCGAAGAAGTTCGACGCGAAGCTCGCGCTGCTCAACGTCACCGACGAGAAGAACTGGAGCGCGCCGAACAACGTCTACGGCAACGAGTCGATCGTCGCCGACCTCCCGTTCCGCGCCGAGGGCACCGTCACGTTCAAGTTCTGATTCCTCCTGTGGTTGCGACCGGGCGGCGAGACTTTCGTCCGCCGCCCGGTGGCCGGGAAGAAGCTAGGCTCCGATTGGCACGGCTCGCTGAAAGCGACGAAGCCCTTCAGCTACGGCTTCGCCCGGCGACGCTGGGGAATCACTCGCTGACGAACATGCTTGGACGCGATCGCAGGTTGATGGGATCTTTTCTGGAACGGATCGCGGCAGACTTCCCGGAGGCGTCGAAGTGAGCCAGCCTCGGTCCATGAAGCCTGCGTTCCTCATCCTTCTCGCACTCTTT
>JAYUUX010000684.1:0-2753 GCA_043754645.1 Verrucomicrobiales bacterium
CCTGAAGGTGGAAGGCACGCTCGCCGGTGTCCCAGTTTCCATAGTCCTTCTTGTAGCTCGTGATGGCATCAAGGGTCCACGGTCGGCCGCAAGCCCCAGATTCGATCAATCGCGATCGGGCGATTCTGCGAAGTGACTCGTTCGGTGAGCCAAGAAGCGAAACCAGCAATCGCAGGCCGTTGGTTCCTATCGATGCAACTGCTCGGGTTGCCGGGTCGGAAATCTCATAGGGCAGGTTTGTGCCCGACAGGAGGAGCCGGAAATCCGGCAGCAGAGGAAGCGCGTTAGTTCCGTGAAGCTGTATCGCCCATGAAGCTTTCCGGCGGAGCCGATCCATGGTTTCTGGCTGGGCAAGTGGCAGACCGATTTTTATGGCGAGTAACCGTAGGCGTCCGTCAAGGCGGACGGGAGGAGAAGGGTCCGATATGATCCTGAACAGCAAGGGAAGCGAGTCTGGTCCTAGCTCACGCAATTCCCCGACCAGCTCTGCTGGGATATCCGACCGGTTGACGATCTTTGGGTCGATTTTCCCTAAAAGACCGCGCACCCGGTTTTCCATGGAACCAAGCCGCCAAACTGCAACGCCCGCTATCAGCAAAGCCATGGCCAGCGCCGCCACAGCGAGCCATCGACGGCTTGAGCGAATCATGCGCCCTGGAAGCTGGGCATCAGCGATGACGGCGCTCTTTGCCAATGGCGATTTAACTCCCGTGTCACACCACCACCACCTCGTTCTCCAGGGTGCCGATGCCGCTGATGGTGATCTTCACGCGGTCGCCGGGGGCGAGGGTGAATTCGTTGGCAGGCACGACGCCTGTGCCGGTCAGAAGGATGGCGCCGTGCGGGAATGTCTGGCTGCGGAAGAGGTAGCCGATGAGGTCCTGGAAGCCGCGTTTGATCTGGGAGACGTTGACCTCGCCGTTGAACACGGCCGCGCCGCCGCGCGAGATGGTGATCTGGATGACCCAAGTGCGGGCGGCGGTTTCGGACACGCCGGCGGTGATCCACGGGCCAACGGCGCAGGCGCGGTCGTAGATCTTGGCCTGCGGGAGGTAGAGGAGGTTTTCGCCCTCGATGTCGCGCGAGCTCATGTCATTGCCGATGGTGAAGCCGGCGAGTTCGCCGCGGGAATTGAGCACGAGGGCCAGCTCGGGCTCGGGCACGTTCCACTTGGCGTCGGAGCGGATGCCGACCTTGTCGCCGGTGCCGACGGCCTTTTCGGGCATGGATTTGAAGAAGAGTTCCGGCCGGGGCGCGTCATACACGCGGTCGTAGGCGGTGGCGCTGAAGTCGCTTTCCTCCATGCGGGCGGTCTTGCTGCGGAGGTAGGTGACGCCGACGGCCCAGATCTCCTGCCGGTCGACGGGCGGGAGGAGCTTCACGTCGGGATCGGAGAGGAGCAGGCGGCGCGGATCGCGGCGGGTGAAGCGCTGGACGGCGGCGGCGATGTCCTTGGCTTCGAGAAGTTCGGTGATGGAGACGCAGCCTTCGGAGCTGAGGTCGACGACGTGCTGGCCTTCGACGAGGCCGACGCGCATGGGGCTGTTCTTGAGGGAAAAGCGGCAGAGATTCATATCGGGTGCGCGGAGCGTGAAGCGTGGGGCGGGAAACGTGAAGCGGGAAGAAGAGTATCAGGTATCCGATCCCGGATGCCGGATGCCGGATGGCCGGTCTGATTCGCCGTCTTTTGATTCCGAACAGTTTTCCCCTTGGGTTGTCCCTTTTCCCGTAACTATCTTCCCGCCCATGAATTCTGGAATCACAGCCATCAACGACGAGGTCAAACGGGCCTCGGCCTTCGTCCAGCCGCTCCTTTCCGAAATGGCCAAGGTCGTCGTCGGCCAGAACTACCTCGTCGAACGCCTTGTCATCGGCCTGCTGGCCAACGGCCACGTCCTGCTCGAAGGCGTGCCCGGATTGGCGAAGACGCTTTCGGTCAAATCGCTCGCCCAATGCCTGAGCGTGAAGTTTTCGCGCATCCAGTTCACGCCCGACCTCCTGCCGGCCGATCTCATCGGCACGCAGATCTACAACCCGCAGTCCGGCGGGTTCAGCACCCGGCGCGGTCCCATCTTCGCCAACCTCGTCCTCGCCGACGAAATCAACCGCGCGCCGGCCAAAGTCCAGTCGGCCTTGCTGGAAGCGATGCAGGAACGGCAGGTGACCATCGGCGACAACACCTTCAAGCTGGACGAACCTTTCCTCGTGCTGGCCACGCAGAACCCGATCGAGCAGGAGGGCACCTATAATCTGCCCGAGGCGCAGGTCGACCGCTTCATGCTCAAGCTGCGCGTCGATTACCCGACCCGCGCGGAGGAGCGGCTCATCCTCGACCTGATGGCCCGGACGGGTCCGCCGCCGGAGACCCACGCGGTCGTGACGCCGGAACAGATCTTCGACGCGCGCCGAGTGCTCAACGAGATCTACATCGACGAGAAGGTGAAGGACTACATCGTCGACGTCGTCTGCGCCACGCGCGATCCGAAGGCCTACAAGATCAATCTCGAAGGCCTCATCCAGATGGGTGCTTCGCCGCGTGCGACCATCGCATTGACCTTGGCCGGCAAGGCCCACGCCTTCCTCAAGGGCCGCGGCTACGTGACGCCGCAGGACATCAAGAGCATCGGCATGGACGTCCTCCGCCACCGCGTGACCGTCACCTACGAGGCCGAAGCGGAGGAGAAGACGAGCGAGACGGTCATCACGAAGATCTTCAGCGAACTGCCCGTGCCGTGAGCGATGGAATCCGTCCT
>JAYUUX010000685.1:0-14150 GCA_043754645.1 Verrucomicrobiales bacterium
CAAACAGGAATGCTACGTAAAACACCCACGACACAATGGTCACCCATGCAGACTCTCTGGTCGGGTCAGGTCCAACTTCTTTTGGGTCCGAAGCCAAAAGCACTGAATACTCCAACCTCCGTTGGTAGCGGAAATGGGACGCCACCCGTCCGAGCGCGAGAATCAAGCGGCAACCGGCTGACACCAAGAAAGCGATGTCCCCAGATCGCTGGAACATGGACCAGCAAACGAGAACTAGGGCTACATCCGCAAATCCGGCCATGGAGAGTCGAGTGGAGTGCCTCGCATTTTCAACATCCCTGACGCGGCTTTGCGGCTCGGCGAGGCGGTCTTGGTTTGGGTTCATTAGATAGAAGAGTTCTTTGCGACGCGATGGTCTCTTCTGTTGCGAAAATCAATACAGCCACTTTCCGATTTTCCAGTCGTTCTCCAGCACGATGCCGCGGCGGCGGAAGGCCCAGCACATGTAGCTGATGCTGACGAAGAACGAGGCGGGCAGGCGGTTGATGGCGCAGATCTTCGTGCCGAGCAGCGTGGTCTTGCCGCCGAAACCCATCGGGCCGATGCCGAGCGAGTTGGCCGTCTCGGTGATGTCCTTCTCCAGAGCCGCCAGCCCCGGGTGCGGGTTCACGTCGTCGAGGAGCCGGAGGAACTGCTTCTTGGAATACTCGTAGCCGGTGGCGCGGTCGCCGCCGATGCACACGCCGAGGATGCCCGGACCGCAGCCCTTGCCCTGGGCTTGGAGCACGGCATCGAGGATGACTTTTCGGCAGCCGTCGAGGTCGCGGTTGGCCTCGAGCTTCTCGATGGGCAGGGAGTATTGCGCGCCGACGTTCTCGCAACCGCCGCCCTTGAGGGCGAGGCGGACTTCGAGCGACGCGCTGCGGTGCTGGTGAAAGTGGAGGATGGGCGAACCGGGGCCGACGTTGGTGCCGTCGTTCTTGCCGGTGAGTGAATCGACGGAGTTCTGCCGGAGATAACCCTTCTTGGTCGCGGCCTTCACGGCTTCGCGGGTGGTCTCCTCGAAGGCGATCTGGTCGAGGTCGACGGGGCAATCGACGTAGAAGAGGATGCTGCCGGTGTCCTGGCAGATGGGCTGCGACTTGCGCTTCGCCAGCTCGATGTTGCGCTCGATGATCTTGAGGGCGGACTCGGCGATGGTGCCCTTCTTCTCGTCTTCGAGCGCGCGGATGAGCGCGTTGTTGACGTCATCCGGCATCTCGGCCGAGGTGCGGCGGATCAGCTCCACGAGAGAATCGAACAGGGCTTGCATACGTTGGCGAAACGCTAGGGAGCCGGCGAAGGGGTGTCAATTTGAGGGGCGAGTCCGCGCTTTCAGCGGATCCGGTCGCGCGCGGTCACGAATGTTCCCAGCCTCGGTCGGCGAGAATTTCCTGGCCCGTCACCGCCGTGCTCAGATCGCTGGCGAGAAACAGGATTACGTCCGCGATTTCCGTCGGCTGGATGTAGTCCGCGATGCACTGGCGGTCCTCGATGAGCCGCTTACTCTCGTCGTCGAGGAAGTCGCGCTTCTGCCGCTCGGTGAAGACCCAGCCGGGCGAGACGCAGTTCACACGCAGGCCGCGTCCTCCGAGTTCGCGCGCGAGGCAGCGTGTGAAGCCCAGCACGCCGCCCTTCGTCGCCACGTAGGCCACGAGGCTCCTGGGCGTGTTGTAGAGGACCACTGAGGAAAGGTTGATGATGGACCCGCCGCTGGGCATGGCAGGCGCGCACTCGCGGGCGGTGAGGAAATAGGCGCGCACGTTCAACGCGAAGAGGTCGTCCCACTGCTGCGCGGTCGTTTCGAGGAAGGGGATGCGCGGATCGCGGGCCGCATTGTTGACGAGCACGCGGATGCTTTTCGTCCCGCGTTTGATCCGCGCGGTCCAATCGGCGATCGCCTGCCCGTTCACGAGATCGACCACCTCGAACGAAACGTTCCCACCCAGTTCACGGGCCAGCGCCTCGCCCGCCGCCGCGTCCACGTCGCAGAAGAACACCCGCGCGCCCTGCGCGTGAAAAGCCCGCACCGTGGCTGCGCCGATGCCGTTCGCGCCGCCCGTGATGACCACCGCTTGTTCCGCAAGTTCAGGAAACTGTGCCATGCCGAGCATGGTGGAAGGGCGTCAGGAAAAAGCCAGTGAACGGATGGCTCGCGTTGCCAGGACGGCCACTGACTTGGGGTGGCGCAGGCGTCACGCCTGCGGTTCCGGGTCTCCGACCCGGGACAGTTTGTGGCGTCCGCCCGAAGTGATCGCGTCGATGAAGCTGACGCGTTCGCCTCGAGGTGCTCGGGGCGCACTGGCTGGCTGGACGGGCCACCTCCGTGGGATTCCCGCTCGACGGTTCCGGGCGCGACGCCCGGACCAGCAGGCCGGAGGCCTGCGCTACCCGGCCGCCCGCGCGGACTTTCCGCAACCGTGCAGGAATGTGAGATATGCCCATGTATCCGCTGAAAGCACTGGAGTGCACTCCTGCACCTCGGCCCATGACCCTTCGGGGCACCTTCTCCTTGCGCCACGAACCGGCCATGCCGGATCACGGCTTGGCCGCTGGGCGGATGACCGAGACCGTGAGCGTTTCGTGCCAGCCGATCAGGGTCGTGGTCGGTGCGGGCTTGGGCTTTTTTTTCGTGGCTGCGGTGGCGCTGGTGCGTGCGGTGATGACGCCGACGTTCAGCCCGGCCTTGTCATCGGACAACGCGCGCAGCCGAATGACGCGAAGCTGGCCGGGGACGAGGGGTGCGGCGACGGAGACGGTGATCTCGCCGTCCTCCTTGGTCGCGGCAATCTGGCCGGTGACTTGGATGCCGGGCACGGGCCGCGCGAGCGCGAAGCGGATGGGCCCGTCGTAGTCGGTGCGTTTGGTGGAGACCTTCAACGTATTCGTCCCACCGGCGGCCACCTCGACGAGATCGCCTTCCACGCGCACGACGATCTTCGGCGAGGCGCGTTCCACGTCGATCTGGTAGCTGAAACCCGGCCCGCCGAAGCGGTTCAATTCCTCGACCTTCAAACGATACGTGCCGGATGCGGCGAAGCGGTTGGTGAAGACGCCCTCGTCGGCGGCGGTCGGCTTGGAGCCTGCGAGTTTCTTCCCGGTGGAATCGTAGAGCTCGATCGTCAGGTCGCAGCCGGAGCCGACGCTGCGGGTGCGTCCGCTGAAAACCACCCGGTCGCCGGACTTCGCGGCGAACTCATACCAGTCCGGATCGGCCTTCGCCTGGAAGCGGCCTTCGATCAGGGCGGGCCAGGTGATGCGGGTGGCGTTGGAGGCGGTGTTGTTCGGCTCGGCTTCGAGCTGGATGGGAAGCTCGCCGACGGGGATCGAGGCGATGCCGGATTGGCCGCCGCGCCGGCCCTTCGCGGCGAAGTTCGCCAGCGGAGTCTCGCCGGCGGCGTCGGGCATGACGAGGTTGACGCGGGATTCCTCCATGCCGTCGCCGGCGAGCGTGGCGGTGAGCTTCTTCCCGGAATCGCCGGACAAAGGGAATGGCGCCTTGGCCAACGGGAAATCGCCGACGCGCATCCGGTAGAACATCCGGTCGCCTCCGGCCCACGCGGTGTCGCGGACTTCGGCGGTGAAGCGGCCCGTCTCGGGCGCGGTGAACGAGAGCCGGCTGTCCGTGCCGCCCACGGGATCGTCCTCGGCGTAGGCGCGTTCGCGGCCGCGTGCGTCGAGGATGCGGACGAGCGAATCGATCTGGCTGCCCAAGCGCGCGCCGAACACCTCGAAGGACAGGCGTTCGCCCTTCTTCAGGTCGAAGGAGTAGTAGGCGCTGGCGTTCTCCTCCGCGTTGCCCTCGACGGCGATCGGAGCGGTGAGCAGGGACGCCTTGGCCGCCGAGGTGTTCGTCGTCGAGCGCGTTGCCGTGCCGATGTCATCGACCAGCACGGTTAACAGAGCGGCGGCTCCGGCTTCGCCCGCGAGACGCACAGCCGCGACCTGCGGGGGGAGATCCTTGGCGAGCGTGACCTCGAACTGGCTTCGAGAAGAGGAGTTGGTCAGCGGCCGGATGGAGGCGGGAACCGACAGCCACAAGTTGGTCGCGCCTTCGAGGCCGGAGCCTTCGAGGGTGAGAATCGTTGCAGCGCCCGTCTTGAGGCCGAGAGGCGTCACGCGGTTCACCGTCAGGCTTTGGGCCGAGCAGGGGAGAGAGGCGAGGAGAAGGGCGATGAGGAATGGGAAGAATCGTAGTCGGGAAAACGCCGCAATCGTCCACGCCTCTTCCGGTTCAACAGGAGCTGCGACGTCGCAGGCCGAAGGCCTGAAACAATCCAGCCTAGGGCAACGCCCTGGGTGCTTCCGTCGAAGCGCGACCCAGCCCTGAAGGGGCGGAACAACTTCGTCACCGTGTGCCGCCCTTTCAGGGCTTATCATCGTCGGTCGCGGAAACCCAGGGCGTTGCCCTGGGCTGGATTGTGGGTGCCCCTTCGGGGCGAAAAGTCCGGTCATCCCGACCCAGAGTTCGCGCTGTGGACCGCTTTCCGCCGCGGGGCCGGTGCCCGTGCCGACGGAAATCACGCGATCACTCCTTGGATCACGTTGCCGGTGGAGATGGCGAGCGGGCGGTTACCGACGTCGCGGACTTCGGTGTGCGGATCGATGCCGAGAAGCTGGTAGACGGTCGCTGTGAGGTCTTCGGGGCGGACGGCGTTCTCCGCCGGATACGCTCCCTGCTTGTCCGACGCGCCGTAGACGAATCCGCGTTTCACTCCCGCTCCGGCCAGCATGACCGTGTAACAGTCCGGCCAATGGTCGCGGCTGACGTTGTCGTTGATGCGCGGCGTGCGGCCGAATTCGCCCATCCAGATCACGAGCGTTTCCTTGAGCAGACCGCGGCTTTCCATGTCCTCAAGGAAGGTCGGCATCGTCTGGTCGGTGATGGGGAAGTGGCGCTTCTCGACGATGGGAAACATGCGCGTGTTGTTGAAGCCGTGCGTGTCCCAGCCGCCCGTCTCGGTGCTTTGTCCGCCGATGGACGCGTCGAAGTAGACCGTGGCGAACTTGCTCCCGGCCTCGATCAGCCGTCGCGCGAGCAGGCAGCTCTGGCCGTAGCTGTGGCGGCCGTAGGCTTCGCGGAGTTTCTCCGGCTCCTTCGAGAGATCGAAGGCGGTGCGGAGCTTGGGCGAATTCAACATCGCGAGCGCCTTGTCGTAGTAGGCGTCAAGTCCGCGCGCGGCGGCGGAGTGGTCGAGCAGGCGCGACTGCGCGTCGACGAGCTTCTGGAGTTCGCGGCGCGATTCGAGCCGCTCGTAGCTCATGCCGGCGGGCAGGCTGAGTTCCGGCAGCTTGAAGTCGGCCGCGTTCGGGTCGCGCGTGACGAGCAGGGGATCGTGGACCTTGCCGAGGAAGCTGGAGAACTGTCCCGGCGTGCGGGAGCCGTCGCTGATGATGTGCGGGAAGGAAACCGACGTGGGCATCTCCGGCGTATTGAGCGGGGCCAACCGGTCCACTACGGAACCCAGCGCGGGATACAGGTCCAGCGTTTCCTTCAACCGGATGTCGTCCACCGGCGGCTGATGCCCGGTCAGCGCATAATAGCCGGCCGAGTTGTGGTTCTTCATCGTGTGATGCATGGACCGGATCAAGGTTACCTTGTCCATCATCTTGGCCATGCGCGGCAGGCGTTCGCAGACCTGGATGCCGTCGGCGTTGCTGGAAATCGGCTTGTAGGGACCGCGGATGCCCTCGGGCGCATCCGGCTTCATGTCGAACATGTCGATGTGGCTCGGGCCACCCCATTGGAAGAGGAAGATGACCGACTTCGCCTTGGCCTTGAGGGCGATCTTGTTGGCCAGCGATTCGGCCTGGAGCAGCTTTGGCATCGTCATCCCGAGCAACCCGAGTCCGCCGACCTTGAGCGCGTGCCGGCGCGACATGTGCGTGCGATGGAAGCTGGCGCAGGCGGAGGAAAGGATGTGGTTGTTCATGGGAGGTGCAACGAGATCTGCAATGTGGAACTCGCCCTGGTTATCGGCTCGACCCTGGAGCGGGCATCCTTGCAGGTGGCCCGTAGGGTGGGCGCTTTCTGTCGCACATGAAAATGTTGCTCGTGCGTGTGTTTCATGGCCGACGATACCAGCTCCGCAAATCAGCAACAATGTCGGGAAAGTCGCTCAATAGTTCGACCACAATTTGCCAGGTGCTTTGAAGCCCCGGCGGCATCTCTGTCGTGTTTGAGCGCCGAGAAAGTGTGTTGAGAAATAGCCCGCATCGCCACTGGATAAATGGCTCAGTCTGCTGATGGATAAGGGCCGTAATCTCGTCGATCGCCGCAAATGCCTGGCTCGGAGACAACCGGTCGGAAATGTCGTCTTCCAGAAAGGTGAAGAACCACTCATCGCGTTCCAAGGCTGACTGCCAGTCCGAGGCGAGGGCGTCTTTGAATGGTTGGATAAGCTCCATGCCGCTGACCTCTAGTGATGCCGCGTATCAAGGGGATGACGTAGAAAGTAACTCGTATCGGAGCGTTTCATGGGATTGGGCGGCGTCTTTCATGCGTTTCCATCGGGATCAATGCCGCAGGATGAACTCCTTCGAGTTGAGCAGCGCCCAGGTGACGTCTTCGAGGGCGGCGCGTTTGTCCGGGGCTTTGGCGAGGAGGCTGGATGTGGTGGCGCGTTCCTTGTCGTTGGGCGGACGCGTCAGGGTCGTCCAGTAGAGCTCCTCGACGATCTGTTCGTCGGTGCGGCCGGACTTGATGAGCGAGGTCAGGCGATTGTCCTTGGCCGAAAGCTGTTTGTTGATGAGCGGGCCGCTGATGAGCTGGAAGGCCTGGCCCATGGAGGTTTCGTTCGAGCGCTCGCATTCGCAGGTCAGCAGGCGCGGGGGGCGACCGAAGAGGTCCATGTAACGATCTCCATTTGTCATACGGCGACGCGCGCGCATCGCCTGAACGCCGCCGACTTCGGCCGCGCGTGTGCCTAAGGGATAGCCGGTGAACTCCACGGGCGTTCCGGTGACCTGCGTCTGCGCGTCGAGGATCTGCTCGGCGGAAAGACGGCGGATGAGGTTGCGGGAGAAGTTGGTTTCGTCGTCGGCGTTGGTGTCGTTCGGCTCGGAGGAAAGCTGGTAGGCCTTCGACGCGACGATGAGCCGGACAATGTGGCGGAGGTTGTAGCCACTTTTCACGAACTCGGTCGTGAGCTGGTCGAGTAGCTCCGGATGGCTGGGCGGGTTCGTGGCACGGAAATCGTCGATGGGATCGACGATGCCGCGGCCCATCAGGTGGAACCAGATGCGGTTCACCTGGGACTGGGCGAAGAAGGGATTCTTGGGGCTCGTGATCCATTCCGCGAGACGTTCAAGCCGGTCGCCGCCTTCACCTTCACCCGATTTGTAGCCGAGCATTTTTGCGGGGACGACCTTGCCGGTCTTCGGATGCTTCATGTCGCCCGTGCGGCCGGAGACGACGACCTGTTTGCCGACGAACTCGTGGCTGTCGTTGTCGTCGCGGCGCTTGTTCTCGATGACCTTGTAGTCGATCTGGGAGAAGACGCCGGCCCAGCCGTAGTAGTCGTTCTGCGTCCAGCGGTCGAAGGGATGGTTGTGGCATTGGGCGCATTGGAGCCGCGTGCCGAGGAAGAGCTGCGCGATCGCCTCCGAGCGCATCGCCGGGTCGCGGTTGGCTCGGTAGAAGTTGGCCGCCGGGCTGTCGTAGGTGCTGCCGCGTCCGGCGACGATCTCACGGGCGAAGCGGTCCATCGGCATGTTGTCGGAGAAAGCGCGCTGGAGCCAATGGTGGAAGGCCTGCACGCCTTTCTTGTCGAGCGGGCGCTCGTCGATGCGGAGCAGGTCGGCCCACTTCAGCGCCCAGAAGGTCGCGAACTCGGGACGTTCCATCAGTTCGTCGACGAGGCGGATACGCTTGTCGCGGCGTTTGTCGGCGATGAAGGCCTTCGCCTCATCGGCGCTGGGCGGAGTTCCGACGATGTCGAGATAGAGGCGGCGAACGAAGGTTTCGTCGGCAACGAGCGGCGAGGGATTCAGCTTCAGCCGGCGAAGTTTGTGGAAGACCTGTTCGTCGACGAAGTTGGCCGGCCTGGTTGCGTTCCATTTGTAGTTGGGCCGAGCGGCGACGAAGGCGAGGCGGACGGGTTGTTGCTGGTCAAGGTAGCGGACGAGAACGGTCGTCTCCGTCGGTTTGTCCGCGCTGACACTGCCATCGAGGGCTGGCTTCACGAGCGGGTTGGCGGATTCGTAGACGGCCAACCGGGTGACATCGCGGGAGGTCCCGTCGCCGTAGCGCGCCGTCGCCTGGATCTGCGTCCGCCAGCGAGGTTCTCCGAGAAATTCCTCGCGGGGCGTGACTTCGAGGCTGACGAGCTTGGGAGCGGTGTCGCCGTCGTCCGTGGCGCCGTCGGCGATCCAGCGTCGGAGGATGCGGAACTCTTCGGTATCCGGCCCGAACCGCTTGCCGCCTTCGTGCGCGAGTTTGGCCGTCGCCTTGAGGAGCAGAAGGCTGTCGTCGGGGCTTTGCGGATTGACGCGGCGTCCGAAAAGTTCACGGGTCAGCACGAGGTAGTCGCCTTCGGGATCTTCGCCGCGGAGGGAAACCTTGAAGCCGCCTTTGCCGCTGGCGTTGCCGTGGCAGGCGCCGGCGTTGCAACCGGCGCGGGAGATGACGGCCATGACGTCGTTGCGGAAGGAAACGGGCTTGTCAGTCGAAGCCGTCGCGACAGCAGCGCCGACTCCCGGCCATGGCAGCAAAGTCAGGCAGAGAACCGTTGAGAGCAGGATGGCTTTTTGGGCAAGCACCATGGTGGTGACTGGGTTTGCCCGAGAGTAATTCAGCGAACCTGTTCTGGAAGCGGTTTCGTCGGCGGAAATCGCATCGGCAGCCGGTCACTGTGGCGGTTGGCTTGGAGCTCATCGGTGACTTGGAAGATGGCAATCGTGTCCTTCCGAGTCCTTGGCCCGGTCGCCGCGTGGATTGCTCTGGAGCATCTTGATGGTCACTGGAACGGGTCTGGATGGACCCCCGCCGGCAACCCGATGGAATGCGGCTAGGTCAATCAGAGCGCTGGCGCGGCTTTTTTGGCGTCCTTCTTCTTCGGAGCCTTGGGCTGGGGCGCGACAAAGGTCGGCAGCTTGGACGCATCGGGCGCGGCTTTCGCGAGGTTGGGAGTCACGTCCGCGTCGACTCGGCGTGTGGCCCAGCTCAATCCTCCGATGAGCACGTCCTGGAAGACGGGATTGGTCCAGACGTCCTCGCGGTGGCCCATGTTGGTGTAGAAGACACGGCCGTTGCCATGCACCCGTGCCCACGTGGACGGATACGGCGGTCGGGCATACTCGTTGCCCTTCATGCCGGCCGTGTCCTGCGTCAGGATGACGTGGAGATCGCGCGAGAAGTTTTTGAGCGAATACCATTCCTCCTGCGGCCCGAAAGCGGCGGGAACGGACTTTGCGCCTGGAAACGCAGGGTCGTTATTGACCAGTTTCGTCGTCTGCTGGGCGCCGTGCTTGATGAACTCGCCGCCGATCATGGCGATGTAGGGATCAACGACGGCGTCACCGGAGAACCGTGCTTCGCCGTTGGCCTTGTTGCCCGGCGAATGGAACGTGTCGGTCGCGCTGTGGGTCCCGACGAAGCCTTTGCCGCCCTTGATGGCGTCGAGAAACGCCTGCTTGCCCTCGGTGGACATCGGCGGGTTCTTGTCGGTGCCCGCTTCGGTCAGGTCGCCGGTGGTATAGAAGAAATAGGCGTCGAACTGGACGAGGTAGGTCGGGTTGAAAAGGCTGCCATCCTTGCTGAACGTGAATTCGAAACCGTGCTTCGCCCCGAGTTCCTTCAATACCTGCTCCGCGTAGGCGGGTTGGCCCGCGTTGCGTTTGATCACCGAGTGCTGAAATCCAGAAGACTTGGAGAAGAACAGGACCTTCTTCGTGCCATCGGCGGCGGATGATAGAAGGGTTGCGATCACGAGGAGGCCGCCGGCGATGAGCGTTGTGGGGAAGCGCATGGGTTGGTTGGTTTGCCAGAGGATCATCGCGGTCCGGTGCCGAAAAGCTGTTTGTGCGTATCGGCTAATGGCTGCACACTGGCCCCTAAATGACTCTGTGTGCAAGTCGGTTGGCTGGTCATGCTCGACGCTCTGTCCGTGCGGCGTTGGGAATTTTTTTCGCCGTTCTGTTGTTGCCTGCCGGAAAGGCACGAGCCCAGTCGGACGGGCTCTACGCCGACTTCACGACCTCTTTCGGTTCATTCTCGTGCATGCTGGACTTCACCAATGCGCCGAGAACGGTGGCCAACTTCGTGGGACTGGCGGCGGCGCAACGCGCGTGGCTGGATGTTCCCACCGGGCGTGTTCTCACGAGCCCGTTCTACACCGGCATCACTTTTCACCGCGTAGTCCCCGGCTTCGTCATCCAAGGCGGATCCCCCAACGGCCAGGGAACGGATGGTCCCGGCTACAGTTTCAGGGATGAATTCGCCGCGGTTCTGCGACATGACGGATTCGGGGTGCTTTCGATGGCGAACTCGGGGCCCGATTCGAATGGTTCGCAGTTCTTCATCACATTGGCGGCGACGCCGTCCCTGAACGATGTCCATTCCGTCTTCGGGCGCCTGACGTCCGGGTCCAATGTCGTCCACGCCATCGGGCAGGCGGCAAGGAACTCGAACGACAAGCCGCTGACCGACGTGGTGATCCAGAATGTTTCCATCCGCGCGGTCGGTGCCGCGGCCCAGGCGTTCTCGGTTCAATCCCAGGGATTGCCCGTGGTCACGAACGCGACGCTTTCAATTTCAACATCCGCCACAAATGTGAGCCTTAGCTTCAGCAACCGGCTCTATGCGGACAACCGGCTCTATCGGTCGACGAATCTGACGACCTGGTCCGGATCGGAATTGGGTGTCGAAGTGGCGGCGCCGGTGAGCAACGGGACCTTCGTCGCGAGGACCGCGACCAACGAATTTTTCCGGGCGGTCCAAATAAATTATTCCGACGGGCGGCCGATTCCGAAAACCCTCCCGGGGCGGACCATTGTGTTGGTTTTCAACAATGGCGTCGGGACGATCACCAACGTCTTCACGAACTCCGTTTCCGGCACCTACACGTATGTGCCGACCTCGGGTTCACCGGGGTCGGGCGCGATCACCAACTACAACTGGCTCGTGACTCCCTATCGCGGGCGGCTTTCACCCATCCAGTTCGTCGGGTTGGTGCCGATGGTCCTGCACTTGAACGCCACCAATCCGGCTGCGGGCGTGTTCTCCGGAACCGCCTATTCGACGACTCAATTCGCGGTGTCCGGTTTCTTCACGATTTCGCCCTGAAGGGCCGTGCGCCCCGGGGAACCCACGCGGCCGCTGCGAGCAGGCAGATCGCCAGCCCCAGCCACCTTTGCGGGCCCTTCACGAATACGACCGCGCCGTTGAAGGCCATGAACCAGAAGATTGCCCTCACCACCCATGTCATCCACACCGGACGACCGGCATGTCGCGAGGCCCGGAAGCTCAACCAGAGCGCTTCGGCAATCCACAGTGCGGCGAAGGCGTAGTTGATCCAGAGACCGACGCTCCATTCCATGCCCGTCACGTCGCGTGTTTGCCGGCGGACATCGGCTAGGGCGATGGCTTGCGACCAGTCGTAGAAGACGTGGAACGCAAGCGTCACGTGGGTC
The DNA here is from genome assembly GCA_043754645.1 of Verrucomicrobiales bacterium. Taxonomy (GTDB): domain Bacteria; phylum Verrucomicrobiota; class Verrucomicrobiia; order Limisphaerales; family CANJSG01; genus CANJSG01. The sequence continues at coordinate 11,632 of JAYUUX010000685.1, forward strand.
AGGAAGACGGCGGCCGATAGCCCGAACAGCGATTGGCGGACACGCAGCCGTTTCGGGTTCAACGCGAGCCACTCGGACGCCACCCAAAGAAGCAGCGCCAGCCAGACGGAGATTCGGGTGGCGAGTTCGCCGGGGGACATGGCGGCGTCAGGGCCGAAGGAACAACTCCGCCGCCCAGTCGGCGTAGCGCAGGCCTTGGCGGGTCAGCTTGAACCGATCGGCGGTCAGTTCCGCGTATCCGAGGCCGACGAGCTTGGCGATGTCTTCGCGCCATTCCTCGGTCAGGTCGAAGGACGTGCGTTGTTGGAAGAGTGCCAACGGCCAGCCGGCGTTCATGCGGAGTCCGAATGCGGCCGCTTCACCCGCTCGCGCGAGTTGGCGCAGGGCTTCGGTGGATTCGAAGGCGCGTTTCCCTTTTTCCAGTTCCTCGCAATACAGCTGGGTGTTCGACCAGTTCTTCGTGCGCACGCCGCGCACATAGCCGGTCGCGCTGGGGCCGAGACCGTAGCTGTCGCCGTTGCGCCAGTAAGTGACGTTCTGGCGGCAGGCTTGCGTGGGCACGTCGGCAAACATCTCGTCGGGTGGGAACGCCGAATGTGCGTTCGCGCGCTCCGGGAGATTTCGGGCGAAGTTGGCCACCTCGTATTGGTGGAATCCCTGCGATCCGGCGTAGTCGATCAGTTCTTCATACATCGCGGCGGCGAGGTCGGCGTCGACGTCGAACTTGCCGGCCTTCAGCTGTTCATAGAGCGGAGTGTCGTCCTCGTAGATCACCTCGTAGCAGGACAGGTGTTCGCTTCCGAGCGCGGTGGCTTCAGCCAGCGTCTTCTTCCAGATCTCCATGGTCTGGCCGGGAATGGCGAACATCAGGTCGATGTTCACATTGTCGAAACCGGCTTGCCTCAGGATGTCGTAGCTCCGGAAGACCATGTCGCGGCTGTGAACGCGCCCGAGCCGATCTAGCAGGCCCTCATCGAGCGACTGGACACCCATGGAGATACGGTTGACGCCGGCGGAACGGAGCAGGGCGGCCTTGTCGGCGGAAACGGTGGCCGGATTGCATTCGACCGTCCATTCCGAGGCGCCGGTCAACCCGGTCCGGCGCATCGTTTCCAACACCTGCTCCCATTGCTTGAGCGTGAGGAGCGAAGGGGTGCCGCCGCCGAAGAAGATGGTTTGGGGCTTGAGGTCGGGCGAGACCAGTTCCAGCTCGCGGCAGACGGCGCCGACGTATCGCTGGATGAGGTCGCCCTTGGCCGGCCCGGAGTAGAAGGCGCAATACTCGCACTTGTGGGCACAGAAGGGGACGTGGACGTAAAGACTGCTGACAGGTTCCTGCATGACGCGTCGGGGAAACTAGCGGCGTCAGGCTTTGGCGCGAACGAAATCCGCCGGGCGGGCTTGAGCCCGGTGGGATTGCGTCGGACCTAGGCGGTCCGTTGGACGTGCTGGGCCTTGAGGCCCTTGTCGCTCTCGATCAGCTCGAATGCGACCGTATCTCCTTCCTTGAGGGTCTTGTAGCCCTCTCCGTCGATCGACGTGTGGTGGACGAAGACGTCCTTTCCTGATGGATCCGAGAGGATGAATCCGAATCCTTTTCGGTTGTCGAACCACTTCACTTTGCCGGTGGCCATACGAATGCCTCCTGAGGGTTGTTGGTTTGGAGCTGCGGGCAAAAAGAAGGGATTCGACACAGCTCTCCCTACACGGCATTTGCGCCTGCAATTTTTTTTGGGGTCGGATTCGGTTGTAAACCTTTGACCCCCTCGGTCAAGCGTCCGGTTGGTGGATTCTTGCGGTTCCCGTGTTTGTGGGCGTTCGCCTTCGCCCTTTCCGAACGCCTTCGGGCCGTTCTACCCTTCGGTCCAATGTCATCTATCGACGATAGCGCCAGCCAGAGCACCCCGATCCGCGCGGATGGACGCGAACTCTCCCGGCTCCGGTCGATCCGGTTCCAGAACCACATCGCGCCCTACGCGACTGGTTCCACGCTCATCGAATGGGGGAATACCCGGGTCATCTGCGGCGTCAGCATCGACGAAGGCGTGCCTCGCTGGATGAAGGAGCAGAACGTCAAGGGAGGCTGGCTGACGGCGGAGTATTCGATGCTCCCTTACTCGACGCTGACCCGGAAGGCCCGCGACATTTCCAAGGGCAAACTCGACGGGCGTTCCCAGGAGATCCAGCGCCTGATCGGCCGTTCGATCCGTGCGGCCGTGGATCTCGAGAAGCTCGGCCAGCGGACGATCTGGATCGATTGCGACGTCCTCCAGGCCGATGGCGGCACCCGCACGGCCGCGATCACCGGTTCCTTCGTGGCGTTGTCGCTCGCGATCCGGAAGCTGCTCGTGGACGGCAAACTTAAGGAATCCCCGATCCTCCATGGCATCGCCGCCGTCAGCGTTGGCATCGTGGGTGGCCATCCGATGCTCGACCTCTGCTATGTCGAAGACGCGGCCGCCGAAGTGGACATGAACCTCGTCATGAACGACGACGGCGACTTCATCGAACTCCAGGGC
>JAYUUX010000686.1:0-1676 GCA_043754645.1 Verrucomicrobiales bacterium
GCGGCGGTGTCGTCCGTGACGAGCAATCCCCGCTCCCGGACCCCGCCGAGCGCTTCCAGGATGACGGTGACGCGGAACGCCTGCGGCGTCTGCACCGCCCAGAGCCGGCTCCGGTCCAGATGGGCCGAGACGGTTTTGCCATCGGCGGATTCCTTGATCGTATCGGTGACACGCTGCGCCGCGACGGCGGCCCCGTGTTTGCGGGCCGCCGAAAGCGTGTCGCGAATCTGCCCGAGGCTCGTGCATGGCCGGGCGCCATCCTGGATGGCCACGATTTCGATCCCGGGCGACAAGGCCTGGAGACCGTTCCAGACCGAGTCCTGCCGTTCCTTGCCGCCGGGCACGAGACGATAGGGTTTCCGGACGCCGTGTTCACGCGCCAGCTTGTGGAACTCCTCCTCCATCCCGGCCCTCACCACCACGACGATCTCGCCGATCTCGTCCAACGCATCAAACCGCGCCCACGTGTGGGCCACTACCGGCTTCCCTGCGACTTCGAGGAAGAGCTTGTCGACATTCGGACCCATCCGGGTCCCCTGCCCTGCGGCGACGATGATGGCGGCGATCACCGGCGGGTTCTAGCGGTGGGGCGGTCTCTTGCCAACCTCGGCGTGCCACAGTTCCGGCGCACTTTGAATTTCCCTCCCCGAACCGCGTCGGCCATCCTCCCCCCATCCCTCCATGAACCGCCGCCACTTCCTCAAAACAACGGCTCTGACCGCCGCCGCCTTCGGCTCGATTCCTCCGCTCCTGGTCGCCGCACCGGCATCGCCGCGAAACAAGCTCATCGGCTTCACCAAGCCGTTCGACACCCTGAGCCCGGAAGAAACGGCCGACATGGTTTCGTTCGCCGGGTGGGACGGTGTCGAACTGGGCGTCCGCAGCAAGAGCGGCCACGTGAAACCCGAGCGCGTGGAGGACGACCTGCCGAAAATGGCCGACGCGCTCAAGAAGGCCGGCAAGGAAATCACTATCGCCACGACCGAGATCACCTCGGTAAACCCGCTCAACGAACGGGTCCTGCGAAGCATCGCCAAGCTCGGCATCGGAATCTTCCGCCTCGGCTTCTTCAAATACGACAAGACCACGCCCATCCCGAAACAGTTGGCGGAGATCCGCGGCCGATTGAAGGACATCGATGCGATGGCACGGGAAGTCGGGGTGCGCGCCGGCTTCCAGAACCATTCGGGCGCCGACTATGTGGGCGCGGGGATCTGGGACACCTGGTCGCTGATCAACGATCTTTCGTCGACCGGCTTTTGCTTCGACATCGGCCACGCGACCATCGAAGGCGGCCTCTCGTGGCCCAATGACGCCCGGCTTGCGCGGCCCCACTTCGCCGCCGTCTACGCCAAGGATTTCATCTGGCAGAAGACCAATGGCCAGTGGAAGGAGCAGTGGGTCCACTTCGGAGAAGGCATGGTGAACCGCAGCTTCTTCAAGTGGCTCAGGGAATCCGGCTACACCGGCCCCGTCTGCCAGCACCACGAATACGACCACGGCAAGGGCGACGTTCTCCGCCAAAACCTCAAACGCGACGCCGATGTCCTGCGAACCTGGTTGAACGGTTGAACCCGCCGCCGCACCAACCCCGGACCACCTTCATGTCCCGCTGAACGACCATGAACTACGACGATCTTCGCGGCCGCCGCGCCACCTCGGACGACGTGCCGGCC
>JAYUUX010000687.1:0-2612 GCA_043754645.1 Verrucomicrobiales bacterium
CGAAGATGTAGCGGGCGGCGGCGGCGGAAGTGACGTTACGGCACTTACGGCCGATCACGATGGTGAGCTCGGCCTCGAAGTCGGTCCGGTGCTTGGCGAAGGGGATCTCGATCTTGGCCCCGTCGGGGATGAGGGAGGTGGTGGCCTTGAGCCAGAAGAGCGGTTCCTTGGGCAGGGGTTTGCCGGATTCACGCGCGTGGTCGGCGTAATTCAGCCCCACCGCGATGATTTTCGAAGGTTCGACTGGGACGAGAGTCTTGATGCCCTTGGCCGGTGTCGGCTTCTTTTCAAACGACGGCGAGCCGAAGACATCGCCGATCAATCTGAAAAGCTCGCCGTCCACGGCCTTGGCGTAGAAGATCTCGTCACCCTTTTGAAACCGGCCGATCGCTGCCATAGTGTATGGTGGCTCTTAACAGGAAGTTACAGTGCGTCGCAAGTTGAAACTCCCCAACGCAGCGGAAAGCGCCCTTTCGAGGTCGATCTTGCTGCTCGCGGTGGCATTGATTGTCGTCACAGCGGTTTCGGCCAAGGCCCAGTTCGTAGACTCAATAGGCCTCAGACTGCTGCGCGCGGTCAGCCCGGGACTCGACGGCTCGGGAATCAGGGTGGCCCAGCCTGAAGGGGACGGTCCGGGGTGGCAGGTCAATCCCGTGGTCGGTCGACCCGGGCTTCTGTTCCGTTTCGAGAGCTCGAATGGCGTTTCGACCGTCTTTCCAAACCCGGTAGGAGCGGAGTCGCAGCACGCCAACGGCGTTGGCGACGCGATCTTCGGTCCGTCGAACGGAGTTGCCCCTGGTATCGCGGCGCTGGACAGCTACGACGCGGATTTCTTCATCAACGCCCTCGTGTTCGAGCGGGCGCCTTTTCCTGCAAGGATCGTAAACCAGAGCTTCATCATTCCCGTAGACAACCTTCAGGAGCAGACGGCGATCGACCGGGAGTTCGACGACTACAGCGACCGTTTCAACGTCCTGTTCGTGAGCGGCGCGGGCAACGGGGGCGCCGTGTTCACGCCGGCCTCGCAGTATAACGGAATCGGAGTCGGGGCCCTCGGAGGGGCTACCAGCGTCGGCCCGACGGCCGACGGTAGTCGCTCGAAGCCGGACATCGTGGCCCCGTCCGGTTTTACGAGCGGCTCCACCCCGCAGGTCGCGGGCGCCGCGGCGCTGCTCCTCCAGGCCGCGCTACGCGGGGACGGCGGCACGAATGCCATCGCAGAGGCTGGTGACATCCGGGTCATCAAGGCCCTCCTGCTGAACGGCGCCACCAAACCTCCCAACTGGTCGCCCCCGGCCTCGCAACCGCTGGACCCGCTTCACGGCGCAGGGGTCCTTCACATCTTCAACTCCTGGAATCAGCTTCGATCGGGTCGGCAGATCGCCGGCGAAACGACGGTCGTCGCGACCACGACCAGCCATCCGCCCGGATTATCCACGAACCGCCCGACCGCCCTGCGCGGTTGGGCGTTCTCGACAATTACCAACCAATCGCCGACCGAGGACGCGGTGGATCACTTCTACCTGGATCTACCGCCCGGTCAGCCGTCCTACGTCGTCACGCTGACCCTCGTTTGGAACCGCCGGAACGGCTTCACCCAGGCCAATGATCTGGACCTCCATTTCATAAACCGCGCCACCGGCGCCAGCGTCGCGAAGAGCGACACCTTCGCCAGCAACGTCGAGCACATCCACCTCGTCGCCGTTCCGCCGGGCTCCTACGACCTCCAAGTGTTGAAGAACGGTGCGCCGGGACGGGTGACCCCGGATGAACTCTATGCCCTAGCCTACGACGCCAGCGCGGCGACGCTGACGATCAAGACCAACGGCCAACCGTCGGGTTTGGAACTGCGCTGGCCGTTCACGCCCCCGGGCCTTCGGCTGGAGTCCAGCGTCCAGCTTGGCGGCAACGCTGTCTGGAGCGCGGTCACAAATGTGCCGGAGATCGAGGGTAACGAGTTCGTGGCTTCGGTTGTCTCAACAAATACGGCGCAGATTTTCCGTTTGCGCCGTCCGTGAACGAAGCGATCCTGCACCCGCCATGAGAAAACTCCTGCCAACGCTGTTCTGCCTGCTGTGGGCGTTGATCTGGCAGGGTCGCGCCGCTACGGCGGCGGCCCAGTCGGTGCTGGACTGGGATCTCCAGAAAAATGTGGTCACGGCCGACGTGGACGGAATCGCCCTCACCAACTTCCTCGGCCGCCTTGCCACGGTGACCGGATGGGAGATCGCCTATGATCCCGGAATCTCCTACAAGGTCTCCGCGAAGTTCCGTGAGCAAGGCCATGAGAAGGCGCTGCGCATGTTGCTCGGTCAGCTGAACTACTCGGTCACTCCGATTGCCAACAACCGCCCTCTGCTGACGGTCTACCGAATGGACATCAAGGACGCCACCGTCCGCATAGCTCCAGAACCCAAGCCCGTCGCGAAAAGTTCGAGCCGCATCCCCAACGAACTGGTCGTGACCCTGAAACCCGGCGAAAAAATCGAGGATATCGCCCGACTCCTTGGAGCCACGATCATCGGCCGAGCCGAGGGGCTGGACACCTACCGGCTCAAGTTTGCCGACGAAGCGGCGACGACTGCGGCCAAGGCGGCGCTGGAGCAGAATCC
>JAYUUX010000688.1:0-2725 GCA_043754645.1 Verrucomicrobiales bacterium
CGTGAAGTGGGGCCTCGCCCAGACCGGCGGTCGGGCCATCGTCTCGACCAATTTCCGTCCCTACGAGGCCGTCATCCTGCACCTCGTCACGCAGGTGCAACCAGACATTCAGGTGCTGTGGGTCGACCACGGCTACAACCGTCCCGCAACCTACAAACACGCCGAGGATCTCAAGGCGCGCTTGAAGCTGAACATCAAGGCCTACCTTCCGAAGCTCACGGCCGCCCACTACGACGCCGTCCATGGCGGCATGCCCGAACCGACGCCGGAAAACGAAGAGCGGATCAAGGCCTTCAGCACCGCCATGAAGCTCGAGCCCTTCCAGCGCGGCATGAAGGAACTGGCGCCCACCGTCTGGATCACCGCCCTCCGCAAGGTGCAGAACCCGAACCGTGCCGGACTCGACATCGTTTCGCCCGACGGGAATTTCAGTTCGCTCAAGCTCAGCCCCGTCTTCCACTGGAGCGACGCCGAGATGGAGGCCTACCTCACGCAGCACAACCTGCCGAACGAGTGGGACTACTTCGATCCCGCCAAGGCCGACGAAAAACGCGAGTGCGGTCTGCACGCCGCCTGGGGTGGCAAAGCTGTGGCAAATGCCTGAGACACGGATTGCACGGATTTTCACGGATTTCTGAACAATGGCCGAACTGCTCCATCGCGAAGAGACGCACCGACTGATCGGCTTGTGCATGGAGATCCATCGTGAACTGGGCAAGGGGCACGACGAGATCATCTACAAAGATGCCCTCGTGGTTGAATTGAGCCGGGCTGAGATCCCTTTTGCTCGGGAGAAGAAATACGAAATCACCTATAAGGGAGTGCTCTTGGCGCACCCCTACTACGCGGACTTTGTGGTCTGGGACAAAATCATTTTTGAAGCCAAAGCTATCGAGGCCCTGACGGACTCTCACATCAAACAAGTCCTGAACTACCTCGCCGCCTCAAAGCTTCGGGTTGGCCTCTTGGTCAATTTCGGAGCCGATTCCTTGGAATGGAAGCGTGTCGTCCTCTGATCCATGAATCCGTGAAATCCGTGTCTAAAATTTTGTTCGCATGAGCAGCTACCATCTCGACCACCTCCAGTATCTCGAAACCGAGGCCATCCACATCATGCGTGAGGTCGCTGCGGAATTTGAGCGGCCGGCGCTTCTGTTCTCCGGCGGCAAGGATTCCATTTGCCTTCTTCGCCTTGCTGAAAAGGCCTTCAGGCCTTCGGACATTCCGATGCCGTTCCTCAACGTCGAGACCGGCCACGAGTTTCCCGAACTGCTCGAATTCCGCGACCGCCGCGCCAAGCAGCTCGGTGCAAAACTCATCGTCCGCACGGTGGACCAGGCCATCGCCAACGGCGCCGCCACCGCTGCGCCCGGCGAAGTCAGCCGCAACAAGCTCCAGATTCCCGTGCTCCTCGGGGCCATCGAGGAGTTCCGCTTCGATTGCGCCATCGGCGGCGCCCGGCGCGACGAGGAGAAGGCCCGGGCCAAGGAACGCTTCTTCAGCTTCCGCGACGCCTTCGGCCAATGGGACCCGAAGAACCAGCGTCCCGAGATCTGGAACCTCTACAACGCGCGCCTCAACCAGGGCGAAAACATGCGCGTCTTCCCGCTCTCCAATTGGACCGAAATGGACGTCTGGGAATACATCAAGCAGGAGAAGCTGGAGGTTCCGAACATCTACTTCAGCCACACCCGCGACGTCTTCCGCCGCGGCGGCCAATGGCTGCCTGTGCCCCCGCCGCACACCGACGCCTCCAAGCCTGATCCCTTTGCCGGCGGCCGTCCCAAGCCGAACGAGCCTATCCAGTCGATGGTCTGCCGTGTCCGCACCATCGCCGACATGATCAGCACCGGCATGATCGACAGCCCAGCCGTCACCGTGGACGACATCATCGGCGAAGTCGCTGCCGCCCGCGTTACCGAACGCGGCACCCGCGCCGACGACAAGGCCAGCGAAGCCGCGATGGAAGACCGCAAGAAGGCCGGATACTTCTAAGTCTATGGGAACGTGGGGCCAAAAGACCTTTGCCAACGACGCAGTCTTGGACTGGTTGGACGACTTGGAAGAGTCGGCCAAGGACGGTCGTTTTCTGGTCAAATGGCTCAACTACGTGGTGAAAGCCAAAAGCGATACGGCCATGGATGAATGGCAAGAGGCGCTTGGCGCTGCCGAGGTGATGGCTGCCTCCCGTTCGGAATCATCAGCTCACGTTCTGAAGAAGGTCTATAAGTGGATTAACCGTGTCGGCTACTGCGCCTCGGAAGAGGACCTCCAGTTGGCTGGCAAGGCAGTTCAAAAGATCCAGCAATCACCCAGCCTGCGGGAAGAAATGAATCAGGCGAAGCAATTGGCTAAGTGGGAGGCCAATCTTCAGGCGATACTCGGACGGTTGAACAACGCTTTCGTCAAGCCGCTCATCCCTCGCACCCCTCAAAAGATCAAAAGTAAGCCCAAGTCGCTCGCAGATTTGGTCGTTCAGTGGGGGCACAAGCCAACGGATGCGACACGGCGGAGCATCCAGAAGGAGCTGTCGCAGATTCAGGACGTCAACAGGTGGGTTGGCGGGAAGGGGATTAACCCATTGGCTCCTGTTCATTGGCTTGCCTCGCGAGGGTTGCTAGTTGAGCTCAAGTCGGTGGTGGGTCGCGGGGCCGATGTGAATGCAAAGTCGATTCAATACGGTGTTCCTGTTGCCTGTGCAGTCAGAGAAGGTCATTGGGAGACT
>JAYUUX010000689.1:0-7250 GCA_043754645.1 Verrucomicrobiales bacterium
TCGGCGTTCGCCGAGCGTGCCGCGTTCTCGATCTCCTCGCGCGATGCCTTGGGGCGCCCGTAGGCGATGTTCTCGGCAATGGTCGTCGGCAAGAGGATCGGCTCCTGCAACACGACCGCGATCTGGGAACGGAGATCGTGCAGCTTCAACTGCCGCAGATCCGCACCGTCGAGCTTCACGCTTCCAGAAACAGGATCGTAGAAGCGGGGCAGCAGATTCATCAGAGTCGTCTTGCCGACGCCGCTTGGCCCGATGACCGCCGCGGATTCACCGGCCTTCAGCTCAAACGTCAGGCCCTTGAGAATCTCGCGGTCCGAGGAATAGCCGAAGTGGACGTCGTCGAACGTGATGGCACCCGTGACGACCAGCGACCCGGCGACGTTCGACGTCGACCCACGAACCACGGCGCGTGCGTCGGGCGCGTCCTTCACGTCTTCGGGGGCGTCGAGAAGCTCGAGCACGCGCCCAGCCGCGGCGGAGGCGCTGGAGACGGTCGCACCGACATGCGAGAGCTGGTTGAGCGGATCGTAGAGCTGGCCGAGGTAGCTGAGGAAGATGAAGAGGTCGCCCTTGGTCAGCTTGCCGGCGAGCACTTCGAGGCCACCGACCCAGATGATCAGCGCCGCACCCAGCCCAAAAATCCCGCCGATCACGAGCCAGTAGATCAACTCCCACGCATGCTGCTTAAGGCGCTTCTGCTGGGCGTCTTCCGTCTGCGCGGAGAACTGCCCCAGCTCGTAGTCTTCCCGCGTGTAGCTCTGGATCAACGGCAACGCCGTCACGGTCTGCTGCACGTGCGAGGTCACCGCGCTGTCCGCCTGCTGCGCGGCCACTCCGCGTTCGGTCATCTTGCGTCCGAAGAACCGGATGGCCCCGACGAGGAGAGGAACGATGGCCAAGGCTACCAGCGTCAGGCGCCAATTGAGCGCCAGCATGAAGGCCGTCATGCCCACAAGCGTCAGGCCGGCTTTCACCATCGTAAGCACGCCTTGCTGGAAGAGGGTCTGGACCGAGTAGGTGTCCCACGAGGCGCGGTAGATCAGATCGCCCGTTTTCGTCCCATGGTGAAACTTCATCGACAACCGCTGAAGACAGGCGAAGACGGCGTTGCGTGCCCGCATGAGCCCGCGGAGACCGATGCCAATCGACAAGTAGTTCTGCGCGGCGTCGATCGTGCCGTGGAGGACGTAGAGGCAGAAGGCGGCGACCGCCAACGCGAACACCGACGCGCCCGGTGTCCAATCGGACGCGGATTTCAGCCACGCCGGCAGAGCCCTGGAATCGAGGACGGAATCGATCAGCAGCGCAACCGGCCAGGGTTTGAGGAGGTTCGCGCCGATGCCGGCGAGCAGCAGCAGAAAGACTCCCGCGAGACGCGGGCTTTCCGGTTTATAGAACTGTGAGATCCGACGCCAAAGCGACATCCCCATCAGCCTAAGGAACGAATCTGCCTTGGGGAACTGCGAAACTAGTGGGTCCAGCCGCGCTGCGGCTGGACGACGAGTCGCAGCGCGACTCGTCCCACCCTTGCTGGAAGCGCCGTTTCGCCTACTTGGCCGGCCAAGCACCCTCCGCCATCGGATGCGTGACGAGCTTGGCCGGATCGACCACCGCGTGTTTCACGCGCTGGCGTTTCCACGTGTAGGTGATCTGCACGAGACCGTCGGCCGACTGGATGACGGCCGGATAGCTGAACTCCTTGTTCGGCTCATCCTCGAGGACCAGGGCGGACTCCCAGGACTTGCCGTCGCGGCTGACGGCGACGTTCAACGGCGACCTTTTTCCGCCCCATTGACCCGGCAATCCCGGGACGTGGTTGTAGACGATCAGATGGCGTCCGTCCTTGAGCGTGAGCGCGTCGGTGCCGGAGTTCGGATTGGGAAGCGAGCCGAGCGTCATCGTTCCCCAAGTCTTGCCGCCATCGGTGGAGCTGATGTCGAAGATGCGGTTCTGGCGCGAACGGCCGATGGCCTGAAGCCGTCCGTCGGGATGGAAGAGAATGCTGGGCTGGATTGCGCCGATTGTTTTTCCGTCGTTCAGAAAAGGCGTCGCCGTCCAAGTCCGGCCGTGGTCGGTGCTGCGCTCAAAGTAGACCCGCCACGCGTCGGTCTTTGGGTTCTCGTCGCTCGTGGGCGAAAGGATCGTGCCGTCGGAGAGCTGGACCGGCTTGTTCTTGATCGGCCCGAGGATACCTTCGGGCAAACGGCGACGGTTCTTCCAGGTGACGCCGTTGTCCTCCGACTCGACGACTTCGCCCCACCAGGTCTGCGGGCTCGGGCCGACCTTGAAGAAGAGGAGCAATGGCCCCTGCTTCGGCTGGAAGAGAACGGGGTTCCAGGTCGGCACACGATGGGTGGGAGACTGCACGCCGTTGGCGACCTCGACCGGCGAGGTCCATTTGCCGTCGACGATGCGTGAAACCCAGATGCCCACGTCGGGATGTTTTTCGCGCGTCCCACCAAACCAGGCGGAGACCAGCCCGCCTTTCGTTTCCACGATCGTCGACGCGTGGCACTCGGGAAACGGCGCGGTTTCGTAGATGAACCCGGACTTCACGAAGCCGGGTTGGGACGCGAGGTCGGCGGCCAGAAGCGGGATCGCGCTCAAAGCCAGAAGGGAGATGACGTGGAGTTTCATGGGCGGCGGCCGCACGTTAGCAGAAGACGGCCGCGAGGGAAGATTTCAGAAACACCACGGCCGCGGACCGCCCGGGGACCGCCGATCGTCTCAGCTGACGGAAAGCAGCGAAACCTTCTCGCCCTGCGGATTGCGCGCCGTCCCGTTGGCCCGCGGATCCAAGACCAGCTTCCCGTCGATCATGAACGCATACTGATGATGGCCGAGGCTCAATGTCATCTGGCCCTGCCACGATCCGTCGACATGCTTTTTCATCGGATTGACGACGGGATCCCATCCGTTGAAATCGCCGACGATGGAAACGGTCTTCGCGTCGGGAGCGAGGCAGAGGAAGTTGACCGGCTTGGTGACGTTCTTGGCCGAATACTTCTTCGGCCCCGTGTTTTGGTAAGCTCTGAGATACGACATGGCTTAGGGACCAATTTAACCCGTTTCGCGTTTTGGCAAACGAGCGCGTGGAGTTTTTGGTGGCGCGAAAGAAACCAAAATCGCCGAGGGCCTCGCAAGCCCCAAACCCGTCACCGGCCCGAAAGTCGACGCCACCATGCCTTCAGGCTACGCGACTGGTGCCGCGCCGTGAATCGCAGCAGTGCGAAACGGCCTGATTCCGCGGAGTTGAAGCCCGAGGCCGTCGTCGCGGCAGTCTTGAAACCCGCCTCGGCCACGATGTCGCGGACGGCTTCGTTCCAATCGCCGAACGGGTAGCAGAAGTGGACGACCGGCCGTTGGAACAGATCCTCGAGCTTGCGCCGGCTGGAGATGATCTCCTCGCGGGCCTGCTGGAGCGGAATGCGCGTCAGGGAAGGATGCGTGCAGGTGTGCGCGCCGATGTCGTGCCCGGCCGCGAGCCAGCGGCCGATCTCCTCGCGGTTCATCAACGGCTCCGGAGCTTCGCCCTGCGCGATGTCCCACTCGTTCCGTTTGCCGATGAGATCGGGGATGATGAACTGGATGGCCTTCAGCTTGGCCGCGCGCATCGGTTCCAAGGCGTGCTCCAGGACGTTGCGGTAGCCGTCGTCGAAGGTGAGGACGATCTTCGGAGGCTGCGTCTGAGCGACCGACAGCACGGCTTCCGGCGAAGCGGAAATGAATCCGGCGGCGCCCAGCTCCTTCACCTGCCGTCGGAACAGGCGCGGTTCGACATACATGCCCTTCAGCCGGACGCGCGACGGGCGCGGGCCGACCTTGTGATACATCAGGATCGGAATCTGCCGCGCGAAGGTTTCCCGGAACGGCCCGAGCGACGAATACACGCCTGGAAGCCGGGTGCTCATCTGCTGAAAGCCTGACAACCAACCCGCTTCGCCGTAGCAGCCGACGTGAGGAGGCGGACAGCCTGATAACTTTCCACCGGCCCTTCCGCCTCGTTACCGCGGCGGCTACAGGATGAAACACGGTCCGGCATTCCCTGATCTGTGTTCATCTGCGTGAATCTGTGGGCAAACCTTTTCCGATCACTTCACCCACGCGACGCCGTTCTGGCGGTAGATCTGCTCCACGACCTGGAGCGCGCGTTTGGCTTCAAGCAGGCCGGGAACGGGCGTCCGTTTCTCGGCGATGTCGCGGAAGAATTCGTCCATCTCGATCTTCCACGACGCGTCTCCGCGCGGGAACTCATGGATGACCGTGTCGGGCGGGCCCATCTCCGGGAGCATCTTGTAGTGGTGAAGCCGTTCCACGCCGTAGCTGCCGCCGAGGCCTTCCCAGTGGAGCTTTCCGTTGCGGCCGTAGAGTTCGAGGGAGAAGCCGTTCTTCCATTCGCTGCAGCTCGCGTGCAGCCACGCCGTCTGGCCGGTCGCGGTGCGAAGGCTGAGGAAGGCGTTGTCGTCGACCGGCATGTCCCAGAAGAACGTGGCCACATGGCCCGAGACTTCGGTGAACTCGCCGAGAAGCATCCCGGACAAGTCGATGAGATGGACGCCCTGGTCGATCAATTCGCCGCCGCCGGCCAGCTTGGGGTCGGCGCGCCATTCGCGGTCGTAGCCGACGCGGCCGCCCTGGCCGTAACGCGCGCGGAGGAACATGAGCGGGCCGAGTTCGCCGCTGCGGACGATCTCCAGGAGCTTGAGGCAGGCAGGATGGTAACGGTGGTTGTAGCCCACGCGGACGAATGCGCCGGTGGACTTCGCAGCCTGCTCGATCTCGTCGAGTTCACTGACGCGGATGGCAGCGGGTTTCTCCACGAGAACGTGTTTGCCCGCTCGGACAGCGGCCAAGGCCAGCGGCGCAAGCGACGCGTTGATCGTGGCGATCATGACGGCGTCGACGTCGGGCGAAGCCACGGCTTCGTCGATGGAGGAAACGGCGCGGCAACCGGGCGACTGCGCGGCGAGCTTCTGGGCGCGGGCGAGGTCGAGGTCGCACGTCACGGTGACGGAGCCTTTGGGCAACTGGTTGAGCCGCTTCTGGCCGACAAGGCCGCAACCGACGATGGCAATGCGCGGGGTGGTCATGGGGAGGAAATGATTTTGTGGCCGGTAGGGCGAAGGCTCCCGCCGAGCCGCCGCCCTGCCAACATCCGATGCTTTGCGCTTCTTCGAGGATGAACCTGGCTTCGATTTCGGCTCCATCGGAGCCGTCTGTTTATAGGCTTCCGCCGCTCAATGATTCCCAAGCTCCGTAGGAGCGACCTCGTTAGGCCGCTCCTACGGAGCTTGAGGGGTGAACGGGTTGCTTGGCGTTCTATAAACAGAACGGCCCTACGGGCCTGGGGTGGTGCTGCGATAGGCCGTGAGCCCGTGTGGCAACACTCCCTGCCCGGTAACGTGGTGTTTCTTCGCGCCCGTCGCCACCGAAGTTCTCCCGGCCGCGCGAGGACGCACCGCCCACGGCGGCTCGGCGGGCGCCTTCGCCCTACCTGCAAATGTGCTTTCCTCACGACCACTTCCTCCCACGGTCCTCGGGCACGATGCGGCGGAGGCAGTAGATGTCGGACTTGGCCAGCTCGTCGCGGCGGGCGGCCAGGTCCTTCCACGGATCCCACTGGGCGCTGAGCAGACGGCCGGTGACGCCGTTGCTCTCGGTCGAGGCCAGCCAGACGCAGAGGCCCGCGCCGAGTTCGGGCGGCGTGGCGCCTTCTGCGGACCACTTCTTGTTCTTGGCGAAGAAGTCGGCGCCGACCTTCTCGGGTCCGGCGGCAATGATCTGTTGCACTAGGCGGGTGTTCAGCGCCCCGGGCGCGACGGCGTTCACGTCGATGTGGTCGGCGGCGAGTTCGAGGGCAAGCGTCTCGGTCAGGCGCACGACGGCGGCCTTGGAAGCGGCGTAGGAACTGATGCGCGGAAGCGGGTTGGTCGCGCCGCCGCCGGAGATGTTGACGATCTTGCCGCCGCCCCGCGTTCGCAGCCGGGGAATGGCCTGGCGGCAGGTGTGCATGACGCCGAAGAGATTGATCTCGATGGCCTGCTGCCATTCGTCCCACGGCACGTCCTCGGTCGGGCCGAGCGGCCCGTAGACGCCGGCGTTGTTGACCAAAACATCGAGCGGCCCGAGTTGCTGGTCGGCCAGGGCGAAGAGCGCGGCGACGTCGTCGGGTTTGGAGACATCGGCCGTGGTGCCGAGAACCTTGGCGCTGCCAATGGCCAGCGGCTTGTAGGCTTCCAACGCGGCCTGCACATCGGCGGCGGAACGGGCGCAGAAGAGCACGCTCGCACCTTCGCGCAGGAAGGCCTCGACGATGGCGCGGCCCAGACCCTGGCTGCCGCCGGTGATGATCGTGTTCTTGCCGGAGAGTTTCATCGTTTGCGTCATCAAGTTTAGGCCTGCGAGCCGCGAATCCACGAGCAATTCGATGTCGCGAAGCGACCAAGGAAATTAGCCAGCCACTGAGTGGCTGGAAGGAAGTTCCAATTGATCGCCAAGTCCTGAAGGGACGGCGGGCTTATCGCGGACAAGGACAGGCTCCGACGTCCCTCCGGGACTTGCGCCTCCAGGGCGCGGGCAGTCCAGCCACTCCGTGGCTGGCTAATCTCCGAAGGCCCTTCAGGCCATAGCAAGGCCATGTTCATCGTGAAGTGGCAGGCTTTTCCGCAGTTCGACGGATTTTGGAAGCGGCACGGGACTGGGGTGCTGAATCCTTCTTCCTGAAGATCAGATGCAGTCGCGCCTGTTTGTTACGGCTAAGGATTTCGACGTGCTCATGGTAGTCCTCGTCGACCGATGAATCGATCTCAGCCAATGCCAGAAAGTAGCGTCCCAGCTCGCGATAGCCCCGGCTGGTGCCCTGAACATTGATCTGGAAACCACCTTTGACCGTCGCAGCTCCATCACGCGGATTCCAAAGGCCATCTTTCCCCAAGAATTCCTTGGCGATCCCGAACTCTAGAGAGTCTCCCAGACTTGGGGCTGGCACTCCTCCCGAGAATGCCGTGTCGCCAACTTGTTTAATGGAGCCGTCGCCCAAGAACGTGACCTCCACGGCAACTTTTCGTTTAGACTTTTTTGTTTTCACGGCTGGAGGAGCTGGAGCTTAGCCAAGCGTTTGGCCAACGGAGTGGTAGTGGAGACCCGGTGCCCCTGCGACCGCGTTTCGGAGAAAGCCATTCGCATCAAGGACGAGCGGCTTCCGCATGGTGGCGAGCAGCGTGGTCCAATTGGCTTCGCGGAAGACGGGC
>JAYUUX010000690.1:0-4621 GCA_043754645.1 Verrucomicrobiales bacterium
CCCGTATCGGTTCCGTGATAGCCGGTAGTCATGGCGTAGCTCCGGGTTACGCCACCCTACCGCGAGGCGGCCCGGAGAAGTGTCGATTCCGGTGTCACCAGCGGTCAGATTCGCCGCGTAATGGTTCCAAACCCCTGATGCTCAGGAGGGATGGCAAACCATCAGAAAGCCCCTACGGAGCTCGGCGTTGCGGGTGGGATGGGGGCTATAAACAGTCGGCTCCGCTGGAGCCGGATGGTTTTCAGGAGACGGAGCGGCGGCTTGGCGGGAGGAGGAGCGGCTAGGCGGGAGGCGTTGCCACGCGGGCACGCCCTACCGGGCTCGTAGGCCGGGCATCCCTGCCCGGCCAGTGGTTGTTCCTTCGTGCCTTTCGTGGATGAACAGCTCCTGGCCGCGCGAGGACGCACGGCCTACGGCGGATGGACAGGAGGGGTTGCCACGCGGGCACGCCCTACCGGGGACGAGGAGGAGGAGAACGAAACATCAGGGGACTGCAAAATGGAAACGTGACGGACGCGGTCTTCGCCTTTTAGGGTCGCCGCATCAATGGATAGGGACCGAGTCGAGTCATGGTGCCAGAAGGGGATGTTGGGCGTTGTCGTGGCGTCGCTGTGGTTCGCCGCGATCGCGTTTGGCGGCGTGGACCTGTGGGCGAGGGTGGTCCTGCAATGGTTGATGGTCCTGGGCCTCGTCTTCTTCGCCCTGCGCCTCGCCGTCGCACGTCGCCCGAAGCTCGTCCTTCCACCGGTTTTCTGGGCGGCAACCCTCTTCATGGCCTACGCCGTCGGCCGTTATTGGTATGCCGACGTCGAGTATGTCGCGCGGCAGGAACTCATCCGCGTGGCGATCTGCTATCTCGTCTTCGCGATGGTGACCACCAGCTTGAGCGGCCAGCGATCCGTGAAGGTCCTGGTCTACGCGATGATCTTCCTGGCCACACTCGAAGCCGCCTACGGCATCTACCAATGGTCGGCCAAGCCCGGCACGGTGCTTGGGTTTCCGCAGCACGCCCAATACGTCGCGCGCGGATCGGGCACGCTGTTCAACCCGAACCATCTGGCGGGACTGATCGGGCTCGTTCTTCCGGTCTCCATCACGCTGGCGGTCATGAGCCGGGAACCGCATTGGCTTCGGATTCTTGTAGCCTATTGCGCCGGAGTCCAGGCTCTCGGGTTGGTGGCGACTTTATCGAGGGGAGGAATTCTGGCCGCGTGCATCGCTCTTGTTCTATTGGGTGCAGTCATCGTTTGGAAAATGCGGCGGCGCTGGATACTCCTTGGCTCGGGTGGAGCCCTGATCTTGCTTGTCGTGCTCCTGGTGGACATTCCGCAGTCGGTAAAGCGTCGATTTCAGGAGCTTCCCAGCGAACGGGGATTGTCCGTGTTCGGAGAACGTCTTTTGATCTGGCGCGCCGGGTGGTCCCTGGTGAAGGAGCAGCCCTGGTTCGGCGTGGGCCCCGATCATTTCGACATCCGTTTCCGGAAATACCGTGACTTATGGCTCCAGACGGTGCCCCGACGTGTGCACAACGACTACCTGCAATTGGCGGTGGACTGGGGCGTCGTCGGGGTGGCCGGCGTCGGGATCTTCGGCGCCGGACTGTTGTGGGGATTAAAAAGGACGTGGCCGTTTTTGGACCGGGAGGAAACGGCCTTCGACTCGTCGCCAGGCAGCACCCGGATGGCCTGTGTCCTCGGGTCCGCTTGCGGGGCGGTGTTTCTCGTCATCCACTCCGTGGGCGAGTTCAACCTTTTCCTCCCCGGTTGCGCGTTGGTCGCGTCTGTATGCCTGGGGATCATGGCGTCGTCTTTCCGTTACGCTTCGAAAGCGGGCGGAGTTTCGCTTGGCCTGCCGGGGCGGTCGCTTGCCGGTTCTGCGGTTGCCGTCTGCATCGTCTGGGTTGCGGCGGGCGTCGTTACCGGGAGCCGGGAAGCGTGGTGGCTTGTCTCGGCGGCAAAACTGGAATCGAAGGGAGAGGATCGCAGCGATACCCTGCGCCTGGCGTTGCGGGCGGAACCCGCGAATCCCTGGTCCCATTTTCTACTGGGAGAGATTCTTCGAATGAGGAGTTTCGAGGGCGACAGCGACTATGAAGCGCTGGCGCAGGACGGCTTTAGATCCCTTTCAACGGCGTCGAAATTGGACCCGTGGAACCCGTTTTATGCGGCGCGGGCGGCGATGTGCCTCGACTGGCTCGGCCGGCACGCCGAAGCCGAGCCGTTGATGACCCGGGCGCTCGCACTTGATCCCAACAACAAGTCGATCGTGACGCTTGTGGGCTGGCACTATCTTCAGGCAGGCGACTTGAAGAAAGCGCGTGAGCATCTCGATCTCGCGCACAACCGGATCCCCCACGCGCGCGATCCCCTGTCCGGGATTCTGCTCCAACGTGTCGACGAGATGCTCGCGCCGCAGAATCTTGCGCCCAAACGATGAAACTGATCGGACATCGGTGAGAGGCAGCGTTCGTTTCCTAGGCTCTGTCCCTGTTGGATTATCGCTGGCAGAAGTTGGACTCGGGCCTGGTGAGATGACCCGTCGGGAGTGGATGAACGGCGATGACCATGGTCACCGACCGGATCCGGACCAGCGGTTGGAACCTGCTCCGGGGCCTTGGTGGAAACTACCGGGTCAAGCCGGAGTCCCCATGAAGATTTTGTGCAGGCAAAATACCGGACTGCGTTGATCGCTTCTTGCGTCGCGGAGTCAACGCACACTGGTCCCGAAGCGGTTCCGATCGAATTGGATAAACCGCGTCCAGGCAGCTTTTCCGAGCAGCGAGGTGGTCGGAGCCTGTTCGTTGGGAGAAAAGTCTTGTTGCGATTCCCATGCGGCGCCTAGCCTAGTTTGGCAGCAGGGCAGATTCTCCGGCCATTCGAGGTCCGACGTTGGAGTCAACCAAGGCCCCCGTCCGCCCTTCAAGTTATGCCGGTCCACCGGGCTGGTGGCGGAAGTCTGGACCGGTGCCGTCTTTTCACCGTCTCATGTTACGACAAGCGATCAGAAAAAGTTTTAGAGCAGCACTCTTTGCCAAAGGACTTCGGGTTCCGGCGGGATTGTGCATCAAGGATCTCAACAAGATCCTGTTTAACCGGGTGGAGCGCGACGTTGTTCAGGTTGCGCGGAGATTGGTTCGGGAGGGGGATGTCGTGTTGGACGTTGGGGCGAACATGGGACTCACCGCCCGAGCTTTCTGTCGTCTTGTGGGGCCCAACGGCAAGGTTTTCGCGTTTGAACCGGATCCTATGACGGCGGAGTTGTTGCGGAACAACACGCGTCGTTTTCCCCAATGCGCCGTAATGACCGCCGCTGTTTCCGACCAGCCCGGGCAGGCGACGTTTCACGTTCATCCCACCAGCACCGCGGGAAGCAGCCTGGTCGCGCTGAAAAGCGACCATCGCACCATCACCGTTCCGTGTGTCTCCCTGGATCAGGTGATCGAAGAGAACAAGTTGACGCGCGTCGCCCTCGTAAAAATCGACGTGGAGGGTGCCGAGGCGCTTGTCCTCAAAGGATTCCGCCAAACACTTTCGCGATCCCGTGGGCTTCCGCTCATCATTGAATTCTCTCCCGAGAACCTGGTGAATGCCGGAACGTCCCCCGAGGAGTTTTTCCAAGTTCTGCGAGATGCCGGACTGGATGTAGCCAGCACGGATGAAAACGGTGCTTCCAGTCCCGCCGCCACCTGCCGCGACCTCCTCGCCCGACTAAACCCGCAAGGCTATCTGAATCTCCTCTGCGTAAAATCGTGAGGCGATGCCGACCACGTGTCCTTTGGGGATTAAAAGCCCGATGAGCAGGACTTGATGTCAGGCAACCGCATCAGCAAATACGTTGCCTCCGTTTCGTCGGGCTACGCCAACGTCGGTGCCAACATCGTATTCACGTTCCTGTCCCTCCGTCTGGCGTCCGATCACCTCAGCCCCGAATTGTTTGGTGTATGGATGGTCGCCGCCGAAGCCGCGAATTTTTTCTCCCTGTTCGAGCTCGGAATCTCCAACGGACTCATCCAGCAGTTCGTGCAGCATGGAAACGACAAGTCCGGGGAGGGCTATCGGTTGTCCGTCGGAACAGCGTGGCTGATGTTCGGCATGCTTTCGGGTCTTCTGCTCGCAGGAGTCGGGCTGGCTGTCCTTTTTTTGCCCTCGATCCTTGGCCTTCCGGCGGGTCTTACGAGCGAGTTCAGACAAGTTCTGGCATCCCTGGGCCTCGGCTGGTTCATCGTTCTCCTGACAAAACCGTTCGCCCTTGCGTTGCTCGCGGACCATCGGATGGCGACCCTGAATCTCGGTGCAGTTGTTTCGTTCATGATCAACCTTGCCGTCACCATGCTCCTTCTGCGGTCCGGCTTTGGCATCATGGCCCTTGTCGCCGGAAACCTCTCCGGAGTATTGGCTTCGTCCGCATCGATCGTGGCCCATTGTGTCCGACTTTCGTTGATGCCCGCTGCGAGCCGTTGGGTGCGGCCATCCTGGACGAACCTTGGTGAACCGCTGCGGTATGGGATCCGAGTGCTGATGATCAACCTCGGAATGAATCTGGTGTTTTTTTCGAGGACCATGGCGGTTTCGAGTGCGCTGGGACTGGCTGAAGCGGGTGTCTGGGCAGCGATGCAGAGGCC